>NZ_SMMH01000014.1 GCF_004634215.1 Deinococcus fonticola
GGTGGGATCCATCGCGGCGGCCGTGAAGGTGATTGCGGCGGTGAGGGTGGTCTTGCCGTGGTCGACGTGACCGATCGTGCCGACGTTCACGTGGGGCTTGTTCCGCTCAAACGTTCCTTTTGCCATGTTCTTACTCCCTCCAAGAGGTGGCCCAGCACTCATCAGGTGTGACACACAAAAATGGCCCTTTGTTCGGGTCTCCCCCGCGCATACCGCAGGGTTCTGATGGTGTGAAACCACATTGGGTTGATTCTCGCCAGGGCAGTGTCCCGCCATGCTGGCACGTTGCGCTGAGTTCAGCCGTGAGAGGGAAGTCCTCGGCGCACCGACTTACAAAGGTACAGCATTTGGCTTATGGACTCAAGTCAACGCACGGTCAGGGGCAGGGACAGAAAATGCAACTGCCCGTCACCGGGCAGGTAACGAGCAAAAGTGTTCGGCTATTTGGGACAATTCGGCATTGATTCTCACATGGCTATCTATGCGTATCGATCCATGACATCTGATTTATAGTGCTCACCATGTTGCGCGTTGCCGTCTTAGCTGTCTTCCTGTTTGCTTCTGTAGTCAACGCTCAAGAAAGCTGGCTCAAGATCGCAACGAAGACGCTTAGCCAAACCAGGGTGCAAGTCAATGTGCAGACCAACCTTCCTGACGGGGCCTGGCTGGGAGCGCAATTTATTCACTCGCAACAAAAGCCTAACGACCCAGCCCTGGATAGCATATTGGAAAGGCAAAAGGTGAAGGCTGGGAAGGCGATTTTTGTACTTGATATGGACAAATCGACTTCAACCATGCCCAGCGGGAAATGGCAAATTACAGTCTTCTACTCTCCGCTTTGGAGGGAAAATCAGGTTGTCCACGAGAAGTACCAGCTTACTTACAGAAAGCAAAGTAAAGAGCTTTTTCTGAAAGCGCACGGGATCGATTATAAATATTGGCTTAGCGCGAGAGCGCGTGGTCATCAGTTCTTCACCGAAATCAACAACGGCAATATAAACTCTTATAAAGCTTTTTTACGGTTGTGGGACTTAAACCGAATGTCTAAAGAATACGGGCCGTACACTAAATTTAATCCGAATAAAGGCAATGCTGAAGCTGCTGCCATCTACTATTTTCAATACTTAGACATGCAGTTTGCCGTAAATAAAGAGGGTCAGTTAATCAATATGGGTTCAGGTAGGGTACTTTCCTCGAAATAGCTCTGAAGTTAACCTTAACCCCGCAGCAACTTCACCGCCCGCACCACGTCTTGCGGAGTAATTTTCTCGCCGGGGTGGGCGCGGCAGCCCGAGGCGTACTGTTCGAGCAGAAGTTCTCCAGCGGCGTCGAGGGCGCTTCTGGTGCCCGAAAGCTGCGTGAGGATGTCCTGACACTCGCGGCCTTCTTCGATCATGCGCTGCAGGCCGCGCACCTGCCCTTCGATGCGGCGCAGGCGTTTGAGGATTTTCGTGTCGGTTTCGCTGAGGGGTGGATTGGCTGTGCTGGTGGGGTTGGTCATGGGGTTTCCTTTGCCTGGCGTTGCAGGGTCAGCAGTTGAGCGCGGGTGAGGGGGCCGAGGTGCCGGGCGGTCACCTGGCCCTTTGAATTGATGACAAGAGTAGTCGGAAATCCGGTGACGTGAAGTGCGGAAGTCACGTGTTCTCCCCCCAGCCACACCCCGTCGGAGCGGCCATTCAGGAACTTTCGGACGGTCTCCGGGGGCTCACCGACGTTCAGCAAGATGAGGTGGGAGTCGTTCCGCGCCTCGGCGATGAGCAGGGGCAGTTCGCTGCGGCACGGGCCGCACCAGGTGGCCCACAGGTTCACGACAGCAGGGCGCGGGAGTTCAGCGGGCCGGCCATCCAGGCGCGTGAATCGCACGTCCGGAAAGGTGGCGTCGGTGGCAGCAGGTTTCAGGAGCAGTGGGGCAACGCCCATGGCGAGGGCAGGCACGGCAGCGCGCAGGGCCGCAGGCAGAAGCGAGGTGCGCACGATCTCTTTTCTGGGGATGCCGATCACCCTGGGCGTATCCGCCAGAGTTTCCACACGTTTCATGTCACGCCAAGTCTGCATCAGCAGGTAAAGCAGGCCCGCGCTCAGTCCAGGCAGCCAGGCCCAGTTGCCGCGCCGCAGATCAAGGATGTCCCACACGTTATCCAGGAAGGGGCGCGAGGCCGTCAGTCCAGGCAGGACGGCCCACAACCGCGCCACGGCGAGGGTGATGAGGGCCGTGGTCTGCGCCTGCGGAAATTTTGCCAGCCCCAGCCACGTGAACAGCCCGAGCAGGAGGCTGAGGTTCTGCCAGTTGAGGACGGCGGGGCCGAGGTTCATGCCGTCCGGGCCGAAGCCGATCACAGGCGCCTCACTGGGTGACGGGGTATCCGGCGGCCATCCAATCGTTCATGCCGCCACTGACGTTTTTCACGTCCTTGCCCGCTTTTTTCAGGAGTTCGCTGGCCTGGGCGCTGCGGTTGCCACTGCGGCAGATGACGTACACGAGTTTGTCGCCCGGGACTTCGCTGGCGCGGGCTGCCACCTCGTCCAGCGGGAGGTTCACAGCGCTGGCAATGTGGCCCTCCGCGAACTCCTGTGGAGTGCGGACATCAAGCACGGAGGCGCCCGAGTCCACGGCGGTTTTCAGGTCTTGCACGCTGACCGTGGGGTATGTGCCGGTCTGCTTGGGGGCGCAGGACATCAGCAGAAATCCGGCGACGGGGAGTAAAGCAGGGAGCGTCCTCATACCCCACGTTATACCCCCCCGGCCTAAGTTGACAGAATACCCAGGGGGGGTATAACCTACAGCGTATCGAAGGAGGAGTCCCTATGTTCTTCAAACGCTTTTACGATACCGATCTGGCGCAGGCGTCCTACATGGTGGGCTGCCAGAAAACCGGAGAATGCCTGGTGATCGACCCCATCCGCGACACCCGGCCTTACCTGAACGAAGCCGCCGCGCAGAAACTGAACATCACTCACGTGACCGAAACGCACATTCACGCCGATTACCTGTCCGGCAGCCGCGAACTGGCCGCCCAGACGGGCGCTCGCCTGCTGCTGTCCGACGAGGGCGATGCCGACTGGAAGTACGACCACTGGGAACACAGTGACGCCGAGAAGCTTCATCACGGCGACACCTTCAAGGTGGGCAACATCAAGGTAGAGGTGAAACATACCCCCGGCCATACCCCGGAGCACCTCAGTTTCCTGGTGACCGATACCCCCCGTGGGGATCAGCCCGTCATGTACTTCACCGGAGATTTCGTGTTCGTGGGGGATCTGGGCCGCCCGGATCTGTTAGATGAAGCAGCCGGCGGTGTGGACACCCGTTTCGTGGGTGCGACGCAGATGTTCGCCAGCCTGCGCGACCACTTCCTGACTGTGCCGGACTTCGTGCAGGTGTGGCCGGCCCACGGCAGCGGCAGCGCGTGCGGCAAGGCGCTGGGCGCGGTTCCCAGCACCACCGTGGGGTACGAGCGAGCACTGGCGTGGTGGGTGCCGTTCGTGGAGAAAGGCGACGAGCAGGGCTTCACCGCTGAACTGCTGAGCGGGCAGCCCGACGCACCCCTGTACTACGGGCGCATGAAGCAGCAGAACAAGCAAGGCCCCGCCCTGCTGGGCGACGTGGTTCCCCTGAAGGAACTGCCCGTGTCGGACGTGCTCGGCAAACTTCAAGGCGGCGCGAGATTGCTGGACACCCGGCAGAAAGAGGTGCACCAGGCCGCCGCCCCCGTGGGCAGTGTGAACATCCCAGCCGGGAACACCTTCGAGACCTGGAGTGGCTGGCTGCTCACGCCGGAGAAGGAACTGGTGCTGCTCTCCCCCGCCCAGGACGCCGAAACGCTGCGCCGCCGCCTGTGGATGGTGGGGTTGGACCACGTGAGCGGGTTTATTCAGACCGCCGACCACCTGCCCACCGAGGAGACCCGGCCCTTCCCCGCGCATGAACTGCCCCAGCACCAGGGCGCCCTGATTCTGGATGTTCGCAAGAAAACCGAGTACGACGAAGGTCACCTCCCCGGCGCCAGACAACTCCACGCGGGCCGCCTCCCCTGGAAACTGAACGAATTGCCGCGTGACCAGGAAATTGTCGTGCACTGTCAGGGCGGAGCACGCAGCGCCGCCGCCGCCAGCCTCCTGCGGGCCGAGGGGTTCAACGTCACCGAACTGGCAGGCGGGTACGAAGCCTGGGAGAAAGCGGGCCAGCCCCAGCCTGCCACTTCCTGATGTTCGGATTCCTGAAGAAACTGCTGGGCCTGCCGGACGGCGTGAGCCCGCAGGACGCGCAGGCGATGGTGAAAACCGGAAGCGCCCTGATTCTCGATGTGCGCACATCTGCTGAACGCCAGGCCGCGCACATTCCCGGCAGCCTGCACCTTTCCCTGGATGAACTGGGCCGCAACGCGGGCAAGCTGCCGAAGGACAAGACCATCATCTGCCAGTGCGCCAGCGGGATGAGGAGCGCCGCCGCTGCCAAACAACTTGCCGCACAGGGCTTCACCACCCTCAACCTCAAGGGCGGCCTCGGCGGCTGGCAAAGGGCCGGACTCCCCACGAAGTAAATGTGAATCGGCTGTTTCGGCAGTCAACCGACCAGCCGATTCAGCAAAAGCGTCCGCGCAAGCCCTTCCGAACGGCACGCCATACATAATGTCCCAAAGGAAAACCCATGTCTTACACGGATCTTTTTACGGCAGAACTGGAAAGCAAGGTGCGCGAGGGCGCAAAAGTTTACGACGTGCGCGAACGTGACGAGTACACGAGTGGGCATATTCCCGGCGCCGTGAATATTCCTCTGTCGGAGCTGGTCGGGCGCGAGGATGAAATTCAGTTCCCGGCGATCATCGTGTGTCAGGCCGGTGGACGCAGTGCGCGGGCGGCCACGCACCTGGCGGGTCAGGGCCGGACAGACATCATGAACCTGCTGGGCGGCACCGGCGCGTGGCTTCAGGAGGGCCGTGAAGTGAGGTCTGGCGAGCAACCTTGATCCTGGCGTGGATGGGCGCGGCCCTGATCGGGCTGAGCCTGGGCTTACTGGGTTCCGGCGGCAGCATTCTGACGGTGCCTGTGCTCGTTTACCTGGTGGGCGAGGAAACCAAGCTAGCCATCACGGAGAGCCTGGCCATCGTGGGCAGCATCAGCCTGTTCGGAATGCTGCCCTACGCCCGGAAGGGGTTGGTGAACTGGCCACGCTTCGCGTGGTTTGGTGTGCCCGGCCTGCTGGGCACCACCCTGGGAGCCAGCCTGAGCCAGCACATGACCGGCAGCCTTCAGCTCACGATTTTTGCCGTGGTTATGCTGCTGGCTGCGTTCATGATGTTTCGCCCGGGCGCGAAGGAACAGCCTGAGCCGGGCCACTGCTCTCCCGGCTTCACGGCCCTTCAAGGTCTGGGCGTGGGCCTGCTGACGGGCGTGGTGGGCGTCGGTGGGGGCTTTCTGATCATTCCGGCGCTGGTGCTGCTGGGCAAACTGCCCATGAAGTACGCCGTCGGCACCAGCCTGGCCATCATTACCCTGAACAGTTACTCCGGGTTCGCCAAGCACGTCGCGCAAGCGCAGGGGCCGCTGCATTGGCCCCTCATCCTGATTTTCGCGGCGATTGGTATAGCCGGCAGCTGGCTGGGGTCGCGGCTCGGACAGAAGGTCAGCAACACGGCCCTGCGCAAAGGTTTTGCGGCGTTTCTGGTGGTCATGGGCGCTTACGTGCTGGGCATGAACGCCCCGAAGATCCTGCATTCCCCGTCAGTTCACCAACCGGCGCCCACCATTTCGTCGACAATGAACCGGTGACCGATTTCCTGCACTTCCTGCAAGCCCCCTGGCCCTGGTGGGTGGGCGGCCCGCTGATCGGGCTGACTGTGCCGCTGCTGCTCTGGCTGGGCAACAAGTCGTTCGGAATTTCCAGCAACCTGCGGCACCTGTGCGCCGCCGTGCTGCCGACCACCCGTCAACCCCGCCTGTTCGCTTACGACTGGCGCGCCGAACGCTGGAACCTGATGTTCGCCGCCGGGCTGGTGCTGGGGGGTTTCCTGGCGGGCGTGGTCTTTGCCAACCCGCACCCCGTGAACCTGAGTCCGGCAGCGCTGAGCACCCTGAACGGCCTGGGCGTCAACGTGACGCCGGGCCTGGTGCCGTCTCAGGTGGGCGACCTTCACCGGCCCGCCGCGGGGGCTTTGCTGGCCCTGTCGGGGCTGCTGATCGGGTTCGGCACGCGTTACGGTGGCGGATGCACCAGCGGGCACGCCATAACCGGCCTGAGTACCCTGCAACTACCCAGCCTGATCGCCACAGCGTCCTTCTTCGGGGCCGGGATTTTCAGCGCAAATGTCCTGCTGCCCCTCTTCCTGAGGTGGCTGACATGACCCGCTCCAGTGCCGCTGCCCAGACGCCCGCCCTGGCCGACACGCGGGCGGTCACCGGCCTGCTGGTGTACCTGCTGGTCGGCGTCTACTTCGGTGTTGTCCTGGTGAAATCCGAGGCAGCCAGCTGGTACCGCCTTCAGGAAATGTTCCGCTTTCAGTCGTTTCACATGTATGGCCTGCTGGGCAGCGCCATTGCCACCGGACTCGTGACCACCGCCCTGCTGCGCCGCTACGGGCACACCCGTGACGGTCAGGCGCTGCACATTCCGCAGAAGGAAAAAGGCTGGAAACGTTATGTACTGGGCGGCATCTGCTTTGGCCTGGGCTGGGGATTGACCGGGCTGTGCCCCGGCCCCATCTTCATCCTGCTGGGCGCAGGTATCTGGCCCATCCTGATCGTGTTCCTGTTCGCGCTGATCGGAACTTACCTGTACGGGGTGCTGCAACCGAGGCTCCCCCACTGAAGCAGGGACGTGGTTCAGCCTCATGCGTTAAGGCAAATTCCACCCGCCACCGCCCGCACCAGCGTACCCTGAAGCATGAGCGACATCCTGACCTGCCAGAAGTGCGAAACGAAAAACCGCGTCACCAACCCGCCCGCAGGTCAGGTGCCGGTCTGCGCCAGGTGCGGCGCTCCCCTGCCCTGGCTGCATGACGGCACCGACGCCAGTTTCGCGGAGGACACCAGGGCCGGCGTCCCGGTCATCGTGGATTTCTGGGCCCCCTGGTGTGGCCCCTGCCGGGTCATGGGGCCGATCCTGGAGCAGATCGCGAAGGATATGCCCGGTAAGGTTCGCATCGTGAAAGTGAACGTGGACGAGAACCCCCGTTCCCCGGCTCAGTTCGGCGTGCAGGGCATTCCCACGCTGGTGATGTTCAAGGACGGCGAAGCGGTGGATCAGATCGTGGGCGTGGTGCAAAAACCCCTGCTGGTCGAGCGGATCAGGCACTTACAGAATCTGGCGTGACCGCCCGTTCGTCCTGCTCTGGCGCTTCAAACTTCGTGATGAACAAGTCCAGTGCCGCGTCGTCGATTTCAAACGTTCCCGGCGTGAGGTTCCGGTTGCGTTCGGCCAGGCGCCGCCGCAATTCATGGCCTGGTACGTCGAAGTAAATCAGCCGCACTTCCGCGCCCACCGCTGCGGCCCGGACGCGGTAGTGTTCGCGTTCTGCACGAGTCCAGAACCCGTCGTCCAGCACGACATTCATCCCGGCTTTCAGGAGTTTTGCGGTCAACTCCCCTTGCAACTGCCGGATAACCGCCAGCCGCTCATCGAACACCTCGCGGGGCATGTGTTGACCGAACAGCGGCACCATCCAGTCGTCGGAGCTGAGGCGTAGGCTGCCGCGTTCCTCCAGTCGGCGGGCGTAAGTGGTCTTCCCGCTGCCCGTCAGGCCGCACAGCAGCGTCAGGGTGGTCATTTCCGGCGGGTGTAGTTCACGACGTCCCGGTCGAAGGCGCCGATCAGCATGACGATGCCCAGCAGGGTACCGAAGGGGAACAGCAGCAGGCTGAACACAGCGATCACGATGGCCGAGACGCGGCCCCAGTGTTTGCCTTCCAGCAGGGCGCGCCGGGTGTTGTAGAGCCACAGGATCAGGGCCATGGTCAGGATCAGGGAGATCCACAGCACAGCCTGAACCGTCTGCGGCGGCAGGGGCGGCAGGGTGGTGCCGGTGAGCTTGCCATACTCGGCCAGCGTGGCGTTCAGGTCGTTGCCCATGAAAGGGGTCATCAGCAGAGACAGGCACTGCGTGAACAGGCTGATCAGCAGGGGAACGGTCAGGAAAGCCAGTTTAGGCGGTCTGGGCTGGGTGGGGGGTTGCGTGGGGTGCGGAGTGGGGGCAGTCATTGCTGTCAGGTTAGCGTGCCGGTCAGGTTCTTTTCTCGTAGAGGGTGAAGGTGTCCGCCTGGCCCAGGGCAGGCAGCGTCATCTGAAATTGCCGCAGGGGCGTGAAACCCTGCTTGCGGTAAAACGCCTGAATACCAGCGTTGCGGCTGTAGGCATCGAACCGCAGCCACGGCGCCCCGGCCTCACGCGCCACGCGCTCGACTTCGCGCAGGCAGTGGGCGCCCAGCCCACGCCCCTGAATGTTCGGGTAGACGGCGAGGCGGTGCAGGTAAGCGGCGGACGCCTGCGGCTGCGTGAACCACTGCGCCTGATATTCCGCCGGCAGATCATAGTCCAGCGTGAAGGTGGCCATGAGTTCACCGTTCTCCTCCAGCACCCACACGAACCCCGCCGCAGCCTGCGCCTGAATGAGTTCCAGCGGATAGGCCACAGCCCAGTTGCGTAGACCGAGGCGCTGCTCGATGTCACGCCCGCACGCCTGCAAAAGTGCACTGACCTGCTCCGCTTCGCTGGCGGTGGCCCGGCGCACGGATTTCAGAGTTGACATGGGCTCATGCTACGAGAAACAGGCCAACAGAAAAGAGAAAACCCGCCACGGTGGGCGGGCTTCTCTTTCGGTTTGACCGGTTGACTTCCTTACTTCCCGTGCAAGTCATGCGTAACGGATGACTTGCACTTTTCCCACTCCCTCCGCTCGGTTTGCACCTGCGGGGCAAATGGAATTACTTCTTCATCAGCTGCTGCGCGAGGTTGTTCGGCACCTGGGTGTAGTGGTCGAAGAACATCGAGTAGCTGGCGCGGCCCTGGGTCATGGAGCGCATGTCGGTGGCGTACCCGAACATTTCGCTGAGGGGCACGAAGGCCTTGACGATCTGGGCGTTGCCACGGGCTTCCATGCCCTGAATCTGACCACGGCGGCTGTTCAGGTCACCGATGATGTCGCCCATGTAGTCCTCGGGGGTGGTGACTTCGACGCGCATGACGGGTTCCAGGATGGCCGGAGCGCCCTTCTGCACGGCTTCCTTGAGGGCCATGCTGCCGGCGATCTTGAACGCCATTTCGCTACTATCGACTTCGTGGTACGAGCCGTCGTACAGGGTGACTTTCAGGTCGACCACCGGGAAGCCCAGCATGGGGCCGCTCTGCATGGCTTCCTCGATGCCCTTCTGAGCGGGGGCGATGTACTCGCGGGGCACGGTGCCGCCCACCACGGCGTTCTCGAACACGAAGCCGGTGCCGGCTTCCAGCGGCTCGGCCTTGATCTTCACGTGGCCGTACTGACCGCGACCACCGGACTGACGGGCGAACTTGCTGTCCACGTCCACGGCCTTGGTGATGGTTTCACGGTAGGCCACCTGGGGCGCACCCACGTTCGCGTCGACCTTGTACTCGCGCTTGAGGCGATCCACCAGGATTTCCAGGTGCAGTTCGCCCATCCCGGCGATGGTGGTCTGACCAGACTCCTGGTCGGTTTCCACCTTGAAGGTGGGGTCTTCTTCGGCCAGTTTCTGAAGGCCCACGCCCATCTTTTCCTGGTCGCCCTTGGTCTTGGGCTCGATGGCGAGCTTGATGACGGGTTCGGGAATGTCGATGCTTTCCAGCAGCACGCGGTCGTCGCCGTCGCCGATCAGGGTGTTGCCGGTGCCGGCGTCTTTCAGGCCGATCACGGCGCCGAGTTCCCCGGCCTTCAGTTCGGTGACTTCCTCGCGGCTGTTGGCGTGCATCTTCAGCAGTCGGCCCACGCGCTCGCGCTTCTCTTTGCTGGCGTTGTACACGTAGCTACCGCTGGTCAGCGTGCCGCTGTAGATGCGGACGAAGGTCAGGCGGCCCACGTAGGGGTCAGCCATGATCTTGAACGCCAGCGCGGCCAGCTTGCCTTCGGGGTCGGCGGGGTATTCCTGCTGCTCGCCTTCCTCGTCGGTGCCTTTAATGGCTTCCACGTCCAGCGGGCTGGGCAGGTAGTCGATCACGGCGTCGAGCAGCAGCTGCACGCCCTTGTTCTTCAGGGCGCTGCCGCACAGAACAGGGAAGATCTGCTTGGCGATGGTGCCTTTACGCAGCGCCGCCACGATCTCTTCGCGGGTGGGTTCCTCGCCTTCGAGGTACTTCTCCATCAGGGCTTCGTCGACTTCAGCGGCGGCCTCAATGAGCTGCTGGCGCATCTCGCCCACCTTGTCCATGTACTGTTCGGGCACCGGGCCGACGGTCACGTCCTTGCCGAGGTCGTCGTTGAAGGTGTGGGCTTCCATGCGCACGATGTCGATGATGCCCTTGAACTCGTTCTCTGCGCCCATGGGGTACTGGATCGGGGCAGGAATGGCGCCCAGGCGCTCGCGGATGTCGTTGATCACCAGGTCGAAGCTCGCGCCGGTCTTGTCCATCTTGTTGGAGAAGGCGATGCGGGGCACGCCGTAACGGTCGGCCTGACGCCACACCGTCTCGGACTGGGGCTCGACGCCCTGGCTGCTGTCGAAAACGGCGACGGCACCGTCAAGCACGCGCATGCTGCGTTCCACTTCAATGGTGAAGTCCACGTGACCGGGCGTGTCGATGATGTTGACGGTGTAGTCCTCTTCGGTGCCGGTGCGCGTCCAGTGGGCGGTCGTGGCGGCGGCGGTGATGGTGATGCCGCGTTCGCGCTCCTGCTCCATCCAGTCCATGGTGGCGGCGCCGTCGTGCACTTCACCGATGTTGCGGTTGCGGCCCGTGAAGAACAGGATACGCTCGGTGGTGGTGGTCTTCCCGGCGTCGATGTGCGCGGCAATTCCGATGTTACGGAAGTGGGTCAGGTACTGCTGGGATTTCGTGATGGTCATAGGACTCCTGCGATGTTAGGGGCAACGTGTCTCGTCACCGTCAGATGGGCTTACAAGAGTGCGGACAGCAGCTTGGGCCACTGTCCACCTTCTCAAACGGCCCGGTCAAGCCAGTAATTTAAGTCAGAATTACCACTTGTAGTGGGCGTAGGCGCGGTTGGCCTCGGCCATGCGCTCCACGTCGTCTTTCTTCTTGATGGCCCCGCCACGGCCCTGCGCGGCGTCCATGATCTCGCCCGCGAGGCGCTCGATGGCGGTGCGCTCGGGGCGGCCGCCCACGGCGGTCATCATCCAGCGCAGGGTCAGGCTCTGCTGACGGCGCGGGCCGACTTCCACCGGCACCTGGTAGGTGCTGCCGCCCACGCGGCGGCTGCGGACTTCCACGCGCGGCTTGACGTTGTCGTAAGCCTGCTTGAAGACCTTCAGGGGTTCCTGGCCGGTCTTGTCCTGCACCAGGCGCATGGCGCCGTAGAAAATGCGGCTGGCCAGGTTCTTCTTGCCGTCTTCCATGATGCGGTTGATCATTGCGCTGACCAGCACGTCCTGATAGACCAGGTCGGGCTGAACGGGGCGCACTTCTGCTGCGCGGCGACGTGCCATGTTGACTCCTTGAGATTCACAACGCCCGGAAAATCGTGGGCGTGAAAGATTCGGTTTAGCTGACCTGCTTCACTGGCATCACCTCTTGAGGGGGTTCACTCACCGCCCTTCGTGATGTCGGAGCGGGGTTACTTCTTCTTGGCGGCGGCGCCCGCTTTGGGCTTCTTGGTGCCGTACTTGCTGCGGCTCTTGTTGCGGTCTTTCACGCCCTGGGTGTCCAGGCTGCCGCGCACGATGTGGTAACGCACACCGGGAAGGTCTTTCACACGGCCACCGCGGATCAGCACGACGCTGTGCTCCTGGAGGTTGTGGCCTTCGCCGGGGATGTAGGCGGTCACTTCGAAGCCGCTCGAGAGGCGCACACGGGCGATCTTACGCAGCGCCGAGTTGGGCTTTTTCGGCGTGGTGGTCTTCACGACGGTGCAGACGCCACGGCGGAAGGGGCTGCCCTTCAGTGCGGGAACTTTGCTTTTCTTCTGGAGAACCGTGCGGCCCTTACGAAGCAGTTGCTGGGTGGTAGGCAAAACATCACTCCTGTTTCTTGGATTGCGCGCCAGACTGTGGCCTGACCGCGCTTGAGAGGCTGCTTACCGCCAGGTATGAAAACCGTGGGGAAGCAGCGCCGGGTTGACGGACGGGCAGGACTTTCTCCTGCCGTGAGGTGGTCACAAGACGCATGAAACGCTGTCAGCATCCACGTTCTCGCCTTGCCAGTGCCGAAGTGGTGCCTCAGGGCAACCCTGGCGAGAGGCCAACTTCCAACCTTTTCAGGATACACGCTCAGGAAAACAATGGCAACTGCCGTCGAGTACGCTGCTGGGGCGTCAGTTTGGGGCGTCAATAAGTCATCTGGCGGGTGCAGTTCGGGCGAACCGGCGGCTAACCTGCCTCATGACCACTCCTGAGAAAACGCGCTTGCTGGCGGCTTACGACGCCCAGTGCCGGGATGAAGCCGAGGTGCTCGCCGCCGACAGGTCTGACCGCTGCGGGCCACTGTGGCGGGCCTGGTACGGAAAGCGGGGGTTCGTGACCTACTGTTCGCTGGACGGCCTGGATGGGCAGGCGCTGGATAACCTGATCGCGCAGACGGTGGCTGACTTCGCCGCCGATCCTGAAATTCAGTCCTTCGAATGGAAGACCCGTGGGCACGACCAGCCGGCCGACCTGCCCGAACGGCTGCTGAGACACGGGTTTCAGGCCGATGAGCAGGAAACGGTGATGGTGGGAGACGCGGCTCTCCTGGCGCAGGACATCGCCTTGCCGGAGGGGGTGACGGTGCGCCGCATCGACAACGTGCCCGACCCCTACCCCGAGATGGTCAGGGCCGCCGACGCGCAGGCCAGGGCCTTCGGTTTTCCTTTCGGCGTGGAGGATTTCATGCGCCGCCTCGAAAAGAAGCCGGGCCTGGTAGAAATCTGGGTGGCCGAAACCCCCGACGAGGTGGTCTGCACCGGACGCCTGGAAGCCGTGCCGGACAGCGAATTTGCCGGCCTGTGGGGTGGGGGCACGGTGCCGGAGTGGCACGGCAAAGGTATTTACCGCGCCCTCACCGCCGCGCGGGCCAGGTCGGCGCTGGCGCGGGGCCTGCGTTACCTGCAAAGCGACTGCACCGAATTTTCGCGGCCCATTCTGGAAAAAAGTGGGCTGCTGGCCGTGACCACCACCACGCCTTACCTCTGGAGGCGCTGAGGGCCGTTTTCCTCACATGCAGGCGCTAGCCTGGAGGAATGACCACTCAATCGGCCACCACCCAGTCCGAGGCTCTTTTTTCCCGCGCCAGGGCCGTCACACCCGGCGGGGTCAACAGCCCGGTGCGCGCCTTCAAGAGCGTGGGGGGCGTACCGCGCTTTATCGCCTCAGCTCAGGGCGCGTACCTGACGGATGTAGACGGCCACCGGTACGTGGACTACGTGGGGTCGTGGGGGCCGATGATCCTGGGGCACAACCACCCGGCGGTGCGGGAGGCGATTGCCGGGGCGCTGCTGACCGGAACGTCTTTCGGGGCGCCCGGCCCGCGTGAGGTCGAGCTGGCCGAACTGGTCACCGAGTTGACCGGCGCCGAGCGCGTGCGGTTCGTGAACAGCGGCACCGAGGCCACCATGAGCGCCCTGCGCCTGGCCCGCGGGGTCACAGGACGGAAGTTCATCGTGAAGTTCCGGGGCAATTACCACGGCCACGCCGACGGCCTGCTGGTGGAAGCCGGAAGCGGACTGCTGACGAACGCCGAGGGGCAACTGGGCGCGGCGGCCCCCAGCAGTGCGGGTGTGCCGGAGGAGTACGCGGCCCTGACCCTGGTCAGCGAGTACAACGACCCGGCGGCCCTTGACCGGTTGATAGCCGAGCGCGGTCACGAGATTGCCGCCGTCATTTTCGAGCCGGTGGTGGGGAATGCGGGCGTGCTGATTCCCACGCCGGCGTTCCTGGCCGCGCTCCACCGCGTGAAAGACGCCGGGGTGGTGCTGATCGCCGACGAGGTGATGACCGGCTTCCGCCTGAGCCTGAACGGCGCGACGGGCCTGCTGGGGCTACAACCCGACCTGCGCTGCTGGGGCAAGATCATCGGCGGGGGGCTGCCGGTGGGGGCTTACGGTGGGCGGGCCGACCTGATGGACTTCGTGTCCCCGCAAGGCCCGGTGTACCAGGCCGGAACCCTGAGCGGCAATCCCCTGGCGATGGCGGCGGGCCTGGCCACCCTGAAGGAACTGCGAGCGAATCCTGGCCTTTACACGCAACTGGAGACTTACACCGGGCAACTGGCAGAGGGCCTGAAAGCCAGCGCAAGGGCTGCCGGCCTTCCCCTCACGGTCAACCACATCGGCTCGATGCTCACGGCGTTTTTTATCGGCGCGCCAGACATTCGCACGTACACGCAGGCCGCACCCAGCGACACCAAAACTTTCGCGGCATGGTTTCAGGGATTGCTGGGCCGGGGGGTGTACTGGGCCCCCTCGCAGTTTGAGAGCATCTTCATCAGCGCCGCACACACCGACACCGAGTTGAATGCCACACTGGAAGCCGCACAAGCTGCATTTCAAGAGGTGAATTCATGACGCTGCTGACTGGTATTCCGGACGTGATCCGCGTCCTCAAAGAGAACAAGGTGATCGCCGTGGTGGGCTTTCACCGCGACACCATGAAACCTGCCCATTACGTCCCGGAGTACATGAGCCGCCAGGGGTACACCATCATTCCGGTGAACCCGTCGCTGGCGGCGCGCGGCGAGAGTTTCTTCGGGCACAAGGCCGTGTCCACCCTGGCAGAAATCAGCACGCCCGTGGACGTCGTGGAGGTGTTCCGCCGCAGCGACAAGGTGTACGACCACCTTCAGGACATCCTGAACATGCAGCCGCTGCCCAGGGTCGTGTGGTTGCAACTCGGCATCCGGGACGACAACGTGGCGCGTGAACTGACGGCGCGCGGCATCGACGTCATTCAGGACAGGTGCATGCTTGCCGACCACCGGGCCCTGCTGTAAAGAGCCGCGCTGTAAAGAAATGAACAGGGGGCGCCGCGCACGCTCCCCTGTTTCAGGCCGGCCCTTTTACCACAGCTCGTCGAGCAGCATGTAGTAGCGGATCTTATCCATATCGACTTTTTCCCTGCCGTAGTGATCCAGAAGCTGCTCGGCATACTCCACGCTCAGGTTATGCCGGGTGCTGCGGTACGCCAGCCCCAGGTCGGCGTGGCGGTCGGCAATTCCCAGCCGGCCCACATCGATGAGGCCCTCCAGCAATTCGCCGTTCACGATGAAGTTGGGCAGGCAGGGGTCGCCGTGTGTGACCACCAGGTCTTCCCAGACGGGCCTGGTCTTGACCAGTTCGTTGAAGACGCTGGTGGCCGTGCGCCCCTGACGCGCCTCGTCGAAGTCGCTTTCGTCGATCAGGCCGGCCTGCACTCGCTCGCGGGCCAGGTGCAGGGCCACGTTCAGGCTCATGTTGAAGGGGCAGTCGCGCAGGGGCAGGGCATGCAGTTCGCGCAGGGCGCGGGCCAGCAGGTTCACCAGGCGTTCGGGGTGCAGCAGGGCGTCCGGGTGGCTCAGGTCGATGCCGGGCAGGCGCGTCATGGCCAGGTATTCGTGCGTTGCGGTGGTGTCGTAGGCGACGACCTGCGGCGCGGGAAGGCGGCCCGCGAGCCAGCGCAGACGTTCGCGCTCCTGTTGCAGACTGACCCCCACTGCGCCTTGATGGCGCTGAATTTTGACGATGTGGCGGGTACTGCGCCACACCTGAGCGCCGCTGTGGCCGGTGTCGATCTGTTCCCAGCGGGCGGCGGGAAGCACGGCCCGCAGGCTGGCGGGCAGGTCGGGGGTGTTCATGCGGTTCAGGATAAGGAGGTTTCGTATTTTGCGCGTACACTGTCAGGAATGAAGGTTGGTTTACTGAATTCGGGGGCGGCGCGGCTGGGGGCCTACTGGGCCGCCTTCCTGCGTGAACTGGAGGTCGAGGTGGTGCCCGGCGCCATTACGGACGCGGAGGCGCTGGAAATCGGGGGGCAGAGTTTGCCGGGCGAGTCCCCGGTGGTGCAACTGGCGCTGGGCCGTATCCTGGCGCTGGGCCGGGTAGACGTGGTGCTGGTGCCGCAGTGGCCGGCGGTCAGTGGGGACGCCTGGAACGAGGCGTTCACGGATCTGTTGCCCCGGCGCATCAGTGGCCTGCCCACCCTGATTCCTGTGCCCGACGCGGGCGAGCAGGTAGAGGCGGTGGCCACCGAAGTGGGGCTGCGCCTGACGCGCAATGCCGGGCTGGTGCGCCGCGCCCTGGAACGCGCCCGCATTCTGCTGAACAGGAACAAGGGAGAGATGCCGGCCCTGAACCGCGCCTCGCAGGTGACGGTGGCGGTGATCGGGCCACGTGCCCTGCTGGGCGAGGACGTGCTGAGCGGCGGGCTGCGGCAGGCGCTGGAGGGGCTGGGCCTGCACGCCGTGTATGGCCCGGAGTTGCCGCTGGCCGAAACGTTGCAGCGCGCCGAGCGCCTGGAGAACGCCGCGAAACTCCCGGCGGGCGAGCGTGAGCTGTTCGGCAGCGCCTCGCTGCTGGCGGGCAAGAGTGCCGTGAAGGGCCTGATCTTCGCGCTGCCCCTGCACGACGGGGCCACGCGGGCGGCCCTGACGCGCATTGCCGGGAAAATGCACAAGCCCACGCTGCTGCTGGACGTGGCGGGCGGACAGGCGGATTTTCCGGAACTGGAGGCCTTCCGTGATCAGGTCACGCTGAGAACCTCCACGGTGGAGAGTGAAGCGTGAACTGGTGGCGCTGGTTGACGACACCCGACCCCAACCCCGGGTACACGACGGGCAAGTTGCTGAAACTGTTCGTGCGCGTGGCCGTTTTTGCAGTGCTGGCGACGCTGCTCAGTACGCTGCTGATGCCCACGCCGGTCGGGAAGTACCTGAACACCTGGTGGGGCAGCATGCTGCTGGTGCTGGTGCTGTACCTGCCGCTGATGCGCTTTCTGAGCGTCGACACTTTTGTTCCCCGGCGCTTCCAGGCGCCCCCCAGCACCAACGCTGCGGGCAAGACCGTGCCGTCCAGCACCGAGCGCCGCAAGGAGAAGAACCGCTACGCAGGTGTGCGTAAAGCCCCGCCGAAGTATGGTGGACGCCGCTGAGCCTGTGGGGATGAAAGCGGCATAAAAGTGCAAGGGCTGGCCAGCAATCTCCTGGGGCAGGCTCACGGCTTTCCTTGTGTCAGGGAAAACGGGACGACCACCGGCTGCTGAAAACAGAACGCTTCATGGGGCCGGCTGTCAGGATCATGTGAGGGCTGACCTGCTGTGATACCAGCATGATCTGGGTCGGGGCCATTCAACGGACGGGCAGCCTGAGCCGCCTGGAACCTTACCGGGGCGATGTGCGGCCCGTGACGGTGTACACGCATACTTTCGTGATGGGCGGCCGGGACAACCTGGCGGACGACCGCGAAGATCCTTTTTTTACCGGCACCGGCAGCACGCCCCAGGAGGCCGAGGCGCAGGCGCGCGCGGTGTATCTGAAGGCCATTTCCTGCACACACCGCATGACCCGCAAGACCCCCATGCTGCTGGAGTGCGAGATGTGTGGCGTGCAGCAGCGCACGCCGCTGACCCCGCAGCCCGCATCGGCAGCACCAGAGGCGGCGGTCAAAGCCGGGAAGCGTTCGCGCCGACCAGGCCTGCTGGGCTGGTGGCGTTCAGCCTGAAGCAAAGTGACAGCGCCCTGTCGCTAAGCAGGGGCCTTATCTTGCAGTGGCTTTCGCGTCTGCCCTGTGTTATGTTATTTACATAAGGAGGACAAAGATGTTACATATTGAATTTCTGACCGACCTGGGCGCACGCGTGACCGTGGACGTGGACAGCCCCGACAAACTCATGGACGTGCAGCGCCAGTACGGCCGGCTGGGCTGGACCAGCGGCGACATTCCCAGCGGCGGTTATCAGTTTCCGCTGGACAACGAGCAGGACTTCGACTGGTCACTGATCGGCGCACGCAAATGGACGAACCCAGAGGGCGAGGAAATGGTGCTGCACCGGGGCCACGCCTACCGCCGCCGCGAACTGGAAGCCGTGGACAGCCGCAAAATGAAGCTTCCCGCCGCTGTGAAGTACAGCCGCGGCGCGAAAAGCACCGACCCCGAACACGTACGCGAGAAATCCGACGGTGAATTCGAGTACGTGACGCTGGCTATTTTCCGTGGCGGCAAACGCCAGGAGAAATTCGCCCTTCCAGGTGGCACGGGCGCCCAGCGCCCTCAGGCCGCCGCTTCAGCTGCACGCCCAGCCCAACAGGCCCGCCCTCAGATGACGGCGGCAAAACCCGCCCCTCGCCAGAACGAGGAAGACACTCCGTTCTGACCCCGGAAGCGACCCAGCCCGGGGCCAATAACGCGGATTTCCAGCCTCCTTATCCCTGCCTCTCGACCGTAGTCAAGGGGCAGATTTGCTGGTTGAACGGCCCGCCACAAGTCGGCATATGGTGCCTGACGACAGGCTGTTCGCGCTGGAAGTCTCGCTGTTTTGAAAGAGGCGGATTACCCCTCTGTGCTGGCGCCGGGGCGGGTGGTCCACTGCGGCTCAGGCTGAATGGTTTCCGCCGGGGCCTTACCGGCTTCCAGCCCGCTGCTCTGCACGGTCTGGAGGGGCGTCAGCCGCATGCCCGGGGTGCACTCGATCTGGCAGGACAGCCGCGCCTGGCCCAGCAGTTCCTTCTCGGTGAGTTTGTCGTACTCGGCCACGGTCATGGTGTCCGGTTCGCCTTCCTGAAAGGACACGCGGCAGGTGGTGCATTTCGCCTGGCCGCCGCAGCGGTGCAGGATGTCCACCCCGCCGCGTTCCAGCGCCAGCACCAGCCGCTCGCCTTCCTGCGCTTCGATGCTGCCGAATCCCTCGACTTCAATGGTCACTGTCTGCGTCATGGTTCCCAGCATGACATGCCCGGCGCGTCAAGCCATGTTCAGGAAAACTCAATCGAAGCGGGTGTTCGGGCGCTTACCCTGCCTCAGCGCCTGCCTCATACAGCTTCCGTCTGTTTCCACTCGCTCTGCTCGGATTGAATCACTTCGTCAACGATTCAATCGGAATCCGTATCATCTATGGTGCGGAGTTTTTCGACCCGCTCGGCCAACGGGGTCAGGTTCAGGGCACGCAGGGCCTTGGCCGAGCGCGCCACCCCAGCGCCGTCCACGCGGCCCTGGTTCCATCCGGCAATGAGCATGGCGCACCCCTGCAGCGCGTCACTGACCGTCTCCTTGTGAAACATGGCGGCCAGGTTCCCCGGCTGGGCGGGGCTGGTCTGCTGCACCTGCGCCTGCACGTCCAGCACCACCTGCATGAACACCTGATCCAGCCGGGCGCGGTCTTCCGGCGAAATGGCTTTATCGACAGTCATACCGGGCAGTCTAGAGCAGGCCGCCTGGCAGGAAACGAGGCCCCGCCCTCAGGTGGAAAAACCGAAACGCCGCAGCACCTCGTCCGGAATGCGGCGCGGGCGCCCCGACGCCGGGTCGACCCACACCCAGTCGGTGCGGCACTCGGCGAGCCGCACAGGCTTTTCGGCGGCCGGGTTCAGGCGGTCGATGCTGTAGACGCGCGTGCTGCGCAGCCCCCCGCTGAACACCAGCGCCGTACGAACCCGCACCAGGTCGCCCAGCAGCGCGGGTTTCAGGTAACGGATGAGGTGTTCGCGCGCCACCGGCACGGCCCCCAGCGCCGCCAGGGCCGGGGTGCCCAGGCCCACGCTCAGGGCGTGCTGGCGGGCCACCTGCTCGCACCAGGCCAGGTACACGGTGTTGTTCACGTGGTTCAGGTCGTCCAGGTCGGCAGGCTGCACCGGCAACTGAATTTTGTAACGCTGCTGGGTTGGCAGGGTGTTCCAGTCCACCGGGTCGCCGGGCAGGCTCAGGTTCACGCGGTGAGCAGCGCGTTGACGGCCCGCGCGGCCCGCAGGTCGACCCGCGTAACGCCGCCCATATCGTGCGTCCAGAAGGCCACGCGCACCAGGCGGTAAAAGATATGCAAGTCCGGGTGGTGATCCATGGTTTCAGCCTGACGCGCCACCGCCAGCGCGAAATTCACGCCGTCGAGGTACTGCTCGAACGTCCATTCGCGCCAGATGCGCCCACCGTCCAGCGACCAGCCGGGCGGCAGTTCGGCCAGGACTTCAGCGTCAGCAAGGCGGGTGCGGCCCAGAGAAGGGGGTCGAGACATAGCGTCAGGGTAAAGCACTTCCGTGAAAAACCAGCAGGTTCGGAATCAGTCTTCCTGCACGGTCACGCCGCGCCAGAAGGCCACCCGCCCGGCAATCTGCCGCGCTGCTTCTTTCGGTTCGGGGTAGTACCACACGGCGTCCGGGTTGGTCTGACCGTTCACTTCCAGGGTGTAGTAATGCGCGGTGCCTTTCCAGGGGCACACGCTGGTCGTGTCGGATAGGCGCAGGAACTCCTGGCGGACGCTGCCCGCCGGGAAATAGTGGTTGCCTTCCACCACTACCGTGTCGGTGGACTCGGCGATGATCTGGCCGTTCCAGACCGCTTTCACTGCTGCTCCCCCAGGGCCAGCCGCACGTGCGCGAGGTGGTGGCGCAGGTGCCAGTCGTGCTTCACCGCCAGTTGCCACAAGTCCTGGCGGCCCTCGGTGGGGTGAACGACCTGACGGTCGAACTGCCCGGCGGGCGTGCCACGCAACAGGGCCACCCAGTGGGCGTTAAGAGGCTCGAGGAGTTGTGCCGCGACACTCACGGGTAGCGCAGCGTCAGCCAGGGTCAACCAGGCGGACTGATCGAACGGTTGAATCTGAAAGTCATCCTGCGTAAGGCCGTGACGCAGGCGGTTCAGGCCGTGCAGGTGGGCGTCCGCCGTGTGGTGCGCGAGTTGCTGCACCGTCCAGCTTGCGGGGCGGTACGTGCGCGTCAGGTCAACGGGCGTGAGCGCCTGCAAGGTGGCCTGCCAGTCGGTCACGGCCTGCGCCATGGAGTTCGCCAGGCCGTGCAGCGTGGCGGGCACGCGCTCCGCGTCGGGCAGCGCAGGCAGCGGGCCGATGGGAAACCGGGGGTCGCTCATGACCTCAGTGTAGTCGAGTCGAATCCAGATGGTTCTGAAGCCGATTTGAAAGTGTAAAGATGACACTTTTGACACGGGCTGACATTTCCCTGACATATTGAGCAAGAATCAGGAGGATTGTCATGGTCTTGTCAAAATTCATGCCCAACAACCCCAAGTTTGCCCTCAAGTTCGAGGAGTCGGCCCGCAACGCCCACGCCACCGCCACGGCCCTGGTCGACCTGCTGGAAAACTACACGGACGTCGAGAACAAGGTCGCCCGCATCAAGGATCTGGAGCACGTCGGCGACCGGCTGGCACAGGAGGTCACGACCCTGCTGGCCGACTCCTTCATCGTGCCCTTCGACCGCGAGGACATCATCGCGCTGAACAACGAACTGGACGACCTGGTCGACGACCTGGAGGAAGCCGCCAGTAAACTCAGCCTGTACCGCATCGCCAGGCCGCTGCCGCAGATGGCGCAGCTGGCCCGCCTGGCCGAACAGCAGTGCGCCCTGCTGGCCCAGGGCATGCCCCTGATCGAGCATCACGGTCATATCTCGCAACTGACCAGCCTGGCCGGGCAGATTCAGGCGCTCGAAGACCAGGCCGACGACCTGGGTGACGACGTGCAGCGCACACTGTACGACGGCGTGACCGACGTGCCCGGCATGATCAACGCCATGCGCAACGGCGAGATCGCGGGCCTGATCGAGAACGCCACCGACCAGGCCCAGCGCGTCTCGAAGACCGTGGCCGGCATCCTGCTGAAGAACGCCTGAAGGCCACTGAAACTTCATGGATACCGCTTTAATCAGCCTGATCGTCATCGTGGCCCTGGCCCTGGCGTTCGATTTCATCAACGGCTTTCACGACACCGCCAACGCCATTGCCACCAGCGTCGCCACCAGAGTGCTGACGCCCGCGCAGGCCATCGCCATGTCCGCCATCCTGAACGTGGTGGGCGCACTCATGGGGACGCACGTCGCCAAGACCGTCAGCAAGGACATCGTCTCGCAGGATTACGCCACGCTGGAACTGGTGGGGGCCGCCCTGGTCAGCGCCATCGCCTGGAACCTCTTCACCTGGTGGAAGGGCCTGCCGAGCAGCAGCAGCCACGCCCTGATCTTCAGCCTGGTCGGGGCCGGGGTCGCGGCGGGCGGCTGGGGCATCATCATTCCCAAGGGCGTGAAGAAAACCCTGATGGGCCTGGTGTACAGTCCAGCGCTGGGCTTCATCATCCCCATTATTCTGATGTTCCTGCTCTCGTGGCTGGTGCTACGGTACATGAAACCCCGCGCCGTCACGAGAAACTTCCGGGTGCTCCAGATCTTCAGTGCGGCCTTCATGGCCTTCTCGCACGGCGGGAACGACGCGCAGAAGACCATGGGCATCATCACTTTCGCCCTGAGCGCCTACTTCGGCACCAAAATCGAGGACGTGCCCACCTGGGTCATCCTGAGTGCCGCTGCCGCCATGGGCGCAGGCACCGCCGTGGGCGGCTGGCGCATCATCAAGACCATGGGCTTCAAGGTCGTCGACCTGAAACCTGTGGACGGCTTCGTGGCCGAAACCAGCGCCGCCTTGATCATCGAGGGAGCCAGCCGCCTGGGCATTCCCGTCAGCACCACGCACACCATTAGCACCGCCATCATGGGCGTCGGCACCACCAAGGGCTTCCGCAAAGTCAAGTGGCAGGTGGCCGGGAAAATCGTGCAGGCCTGGATTTTCACCATCCCCACCTGCATCGCCCTGGGCTGGCTGTGCTTCAAGGTGGCCGAACTGTTCGCCAGATAGCGCAGAGAGGCCAGAGCAAAGGGCAGAAAGCGGGGTGGCCGCTCTCTGCCCTTTCTCGTATCCTTTTTGCCGTTCTCAATCCTCGGCCAGGCGGCGCAGTTCGGATTCGTCGATAACCTGCACCTGGCGGCGTTCCAGGCGAATGAAGCCCAGGCGGTAGAACTCCCCGAGTTTGCGGCTGACCAGTTCCGGCACGGTGCCCAGCAGGGCGGCCAGTTCGCTGTTGGTGGGCAGTTGGTGGGGCTGGGGAGCCTGCTCCAGCAGGTACGCGGCCAGCCGCCCGGACAGCTCACTGAAGACCAGGCGGTCGATGCGCCCGATCAGTTCGGACTGGCGCCGCGCAAAGTAACCCAGCATCGCCTGCGACAGCGAGGGGCTGTGAAAGACGGCCTGCCTGACTTCGTGCAATGGCAGGCTCAGCAGTTCGGTGGGGGTTTGGAGGGCCTGGGCGCTGCCTGGAGCGGTGGCGCGGCTCTGGAAGGCCGCCACCAGCGCCACCAGTTGCCGGGGGCCGTCCACGTGCAGGGTCAGTTCGCGGGTACCGCCGCGTGACAGGCGGTAAATGCGGACGCTGCCGGTCTGGACGATGTACAGCCGCGTGACCGCTTCCCCCTCGCGGAACAGGTGATCCCCGCGCCGCAGGGTCAGGAACGATCCCAGGCGGGCCAGTGACTGCACTTCCTCGCGGTTCGCGCCGCTGAACACGGGCGTGTGGGTCAGGAGGTGCAGCGCTTTTTCTTCAGTCACGCGCTCATGCTGCCATGAAAGGCCCGCCGCCTCGCCTGAATATGAATATCGTCCAGGGGTGCGGCAGAGGGCCGGGTCACTCGTTCAGCAGGCACACCAGCACGCGGCTGTCCTGCCGGGCGTGCATGGACACCTCGGCGTCACCGGCGTGCGTAAGGACTTCCCCGCCGTTCAGCGTGCGAACCTCAGCCGTGGTGACCTCCACTTCCCCGCTCAGGACGGCAATGGTCACCTGGGCGTGCGCGTGGCGGTGCGGCGGAATGACGTTCCCGGCCTGCAGGGTAAACAGCAGGGTGCGGCCCGAGGTCGTTTTTGTGAGGATATCGGGCGCGGCGGCGCGGGTCATGGTGTACCTCCCGGGTTCATCAGGGCGAAGCGTTGCAGGTTGACGCGCATGCGGCTGGCCAGGGTCAGCAGCGTCTGCGCTTCGGGCGGTTCGAGGTGCTCGTTCAATGTTTCGGCCCACAGCTGTAGCCAGCGCTCAAAGTGCCGCTCGTCGGCGCCCAGGCCCATGTGCGCCGGGCCGGGCTGGCCCTTGTAGGCGCTCTGGGCCCCCAGCACCGCGCGCCAGAAGCCTTCCAGGCGCAGCATGTGCACCGGCCAGCCACCCCTGGGGAAGGGGCCGATCTTGCCCAGGAACACCGGGCCGAGCAGGTCGTCCTGCACCACCTGGGCGTAAAAGGCCCACAGCGTGCGGCGCAGGCGTTCCTCGCCGATGCGGGAAAACAGGGTGTCCTGCGGATCGGGCGAGAGCGTCATGTTTACAGTCCGAAGAAAGCGCGGTTTTTCTCGATGTATTCGCTCTCGTTTTCCGGCACGTCTTCCTCGGGGTAGATGGCGCTGACGGGGCAGGCAGGGACGCAGGCTCCACAGTCGATGCACTCGTCCGGGTGAATGAGGAGCATCTCGCCGGCGTCGTAGATGCACTCGACCGGGCAGACTTCGGTGCAGGCCTGATCTTTGGTGCCGATACAGGGGCTGGTAATCACGTGAGGCATGCCAGGCAGTCTGACGGGCGCGGGCGCGGCCGACCATGACCGGAGTCAAGCTGAAAAGAGCAGGGGGTGGAGGGAAGAGAGAAAACCTCTCCACCTTCCACCCGCTGCTTTTTCCCTTCAGCGTTTCTTGGGGGGTTCGTCAATGGCGACGCTGGCGGTCAGGATGACGTTCTCGCCGTCCTGCTCGATCTCGATTCTGCTGTTGGTGGACGGGAAGTAGCGCTGCACGACTTCCAGCAGGTCATTGCGCAGGGCCTCGACCTTCCCGGGGGGAATCTTGGCGCGGTCGTAGGCGAGCACCAGTTCCAGGCGGTCTTTCAGGGTTTCCTTGCTGCGTCCGCGTTTCATCCACGAAAACATGCTTAGCCTCCCCCGAACAGGCGCTTGATGGCGGCCCAGAAGCCCTTGTCCTCGTCGTACCGGGGGTAGGGCACGTCCTCGCCCCGGATGCGCCGGGCGGTGGCCATGAAGGCCTGACCGCTGGCACTGTTGCCCAGCACGGCGGGTTCACCGACGTTGGTGGACACGATGATACCCTCGTCCTCGGGGACAATCCCGATGGGTTTGACACCCAGGATGTCCAGCATGTCGCCTTCACTGAGCATGTTGCCGCTGGCGACCATCTTGGGACGCAGGCGGTTGATGACCAGACGGATCTCGCGGACGTTCCCAGCTTCCAGCAGGCCAATGATGCGGTCGGCGTCGCGTACGCTGGACACCTCGGGGTTCACGATCACCAGGGCCCCCTGCGCCGGCGCGGCGGCGGTGCGGAAGCCAGCCTCGATGCCGGCCGGCGAGTCGATCAGGATGCGGTCGAACTTCTCGTCGTCGATCAGGCCCTGCACCACCGTCTTGAAGACCTCGGGGTCAAGGGCGTCCTTGTCGCGGGTCTGAGAGGCGGGCAACAGGTACAGGTTCTCCACGCGCTTGTCACGAATCAGCGCCTGGTGCATCTTGCACTTGCCTTCCAGCACGTCGATCAGGTCGAACACCACGCGCGACTCCAGGCCCATGACCACGTCCAGGTTGCGCAGGCCCACGTCCACGTCGATCACGGCGACTTTCTCACCGAGCTTGGCTAATGCGGCCCCAATATTGGCGGTGGCGGTGGTTTTGCCCACCCCACCTTTTCCGGAGGTAACAACGATGACCTTGGCGTCCATGCGGGGGCAGTCTATCAAGTCCAGTCCCGCCCCGCAGAAGCCCCTCGCCAGAACGGACAGGCCTCTCCAGCCAGTCAGCCGGGCGCTGCACCACACGTTGTGAAAGTGTTCACAGTGAGAGACTTGTAAGGTCGATTTTCTTACGTTCAGGTCTGGGTTCAGGACGCCCTGACGCTCTCCCCCAACTTCGACAGAAAGGATACCTCCCCATGGCGATCTACGGCGATTTCGAATACCACGCATTCAGCGATATCATCAAGGTCTTGCAGCGGCACACCGGCGTGCTGTTCATGCGCACCGCCCTGGCGGGCCGCAGTGCCGAACTGCACCTGCAACAAGGCACCCTGAACGCCCTGTTCATCGACGGTTTCCCGGTCAGTGAAGCGCTGCGGGTGCGTGACACCATCCGCAGCCTGGTCAGCAGCGCCAGCGGCGAGTACACCTTCGAGGCTGGCCCCGTCAGCACGGCCCTGCACTTGCCGCTGGCCGAACTGATCCGCGACGTGATCAGCACAGCGGACATTGCCGAAACGCAACTGCCGCACCCCGAAACCCGCTTCGAGTGGCAGGTGCACGGCGCCCCCGCGCAGATTCCCGACCCGCTGCGGGACAGTTGGGATGCGGTGGGGCCCCTGCTGCGTCAGGGCGGCTCGGCCACCGACCTGGCCAGTGCCCTGCGCATCAGCGTGCAGGAAGCCCGCATTACCCTGTACCGCCTGCGGGCCGCTGGTTTGATCAGCCCCACCCGCGCCGCCGGCCTTTTCCAGACGCCCGAAACCACGGTGCCCAGCCTCCCGAACCCGGCGGACGGCGTGGGCCTGGCCGACCCGCGCGTCGCCTACGGACGGCCCACGCCGCCACCCCCCCCTGAGCAGGTCGGCCCCGTGCGCCGCCTGCTGAACGCCCTGCGCCGCCTGACCGGAGGCCCCGCATGATCAAACCCATGAAACTCGTCATTTCCGGCCCGGTCGGCGCTGGCAAAACCACCTTCGTGCAGGCCCTCTCGGAAACGGAAACCATCAGCACCGAGGCCGACGCCAGCGAGGACATCGGCAAAGCCACCACCACCGTGGCCTTCGACTTCGGCACCCTCAACATTGACGGCCAGGAACTGCACCTGTACGGCACGCCCGGCCAGGACAGGTTCGACTTCATGTGGGACGTGCTGTGCGAAGGCGCCCTGGGCCTGGTGCTGCTGGTCGCCGGCGACCGACCCCAGGATTTCCTGCACGCCCGGCACATCCTGGAATTCATCACCAGTCGCAACCCGGTGCCGTTCATCGTGGGCGTCACCCGTCAGGACCTGCCGTCGGTGTGGCACCCTGCCGACGTGGCCGCTTATTTCGACCTGCCCGCCACGCAGGTGCAGGGCGTGGTCGCCACCGATCAGAACAGTGCGCGCAACCTCCTGATTCGCCTGCTGGAAGAGGAATTGAGGAAAGAGCCGATCTGACCAGCGGCGGCACAGCCGCACTCGTGAACCACCTTTTGCCGAACTACGCCCTGGCCGTCGCCCCCACTGCGCTGGTGTGAACCTGAGCCCGCCGCATAGGGAAGCGATACAGCAAAAACTGTGGCCCGGTGCTGCAATTTGATTTGACCTCTGAACGCGCGTCCTCCGGGGCGCGTCCTTTTATTTCTCCTGTCTGGCCCTGTCCCAGACTTCGGCCAGTTCCATCAGCAGCAGCCAGGCCGGGGCCTTGATCTGCCCGTAGGCGGACAGGTTCGGGGCCGCAGCAGTGACTTTCAACTTGAACGCTGGCCAGAGTTGCACCTTGTCGGGGTGGATGCGCAGGTCATCACGGAACAGCCGGGCCAGGCGCGTCGTTTCGGTATCCGCCAGCCGCACGTGAATATTGCAGCGGGGCGCTCCGATGGAAGGCGCGAACACCAGTTTCGGCCACAGTTTTCCCCCAGCGGCTTCCTGCTGTTCCAAGGTTCCGGACGGTGGCGATACCCGGCGGCGGTCAGCACGGGGAGCGCCCTGCACGCCTCCAGGTCGTCCAACACAATCATCATGTCGATGCACGCTGTAGCAGACATGCCGGGACTGGAGGTGGAAGCGATGTGCTCGACGGCCAGGGCATCCGGCAGCAGGGCGCGAAGTTCGGCGGCCAGGGTGGCGGCCCGTGCGGCCCATTCGGGCTGGTAGGGCAGCACCTTCACGCCGTCCGGGCCGAGCTCGTCTGGGAAGGGCATGCCCGAGTGTAGGACGGCTCTGTCCCCTAGCCAGTAGCGCTCATGGCCCCCGCCTCAGCCTTTAGCATCTTCCAAACAAACGTTAGTTCAACAGGAGGGTGCAGCATGGAAGTGAAGTCCCTGGGTGACGTTCACCTGCAAATCAACGGGTGGCTTGACCGGTACAATTCCTCGCACGTGGACGTGGCTGCGCTGCTGTGCGACCGCCACGACCCGCAGAAAAGAGCCCTGAACTTCGAGAGTGCCGCCGGGCGCGTGGAAAGCCTCAGCTACGGTGAACTGCAGGAGAAATCCAGGCGTTTTGCCAGCGTGCTGCGCGGCCTGGGCATCGAAAAAGGCGACCGGGTGGCCTTGCTGCTCCCCAAGACGTCCGAACTGCTGATCGCAGCGGTGGCGCTGTGGCAGCTGGGGGCCGTTTACATTCCCCTGTTCACCGCCTTCGGCCCGGAAGCGGTGGAGGTGCGCGTGGAGGACTCCGGTGCGAAGGTCATCCTGACCGACAACACCAACTGCCCCAAACTGAACGGCGTGCAGGGCCGATCCATCGTGAACATCGACGACCGCGAAGGGCAGGGCGTAGGCGAGGACATCCCCTTCCACGCCAGCCTGAAACGCGCCGACCCGCTGGACGAGAACACCACAACGGACGGGAAAGACATGCTGGTGCTGCTGTACACCTCCGGCACCACGGGGCAGCCCAAGGGCGTGAAAGTGCCCGTGCATGCCCTGGCCACCTTCGAGTCCTATATGCGCTTTGCGCTGGACGTGCGCGAGGACGACATGTTCTGGAACATGGCCGACCCCGGCTGGGCCTACGGCCTGTACTACGGCCTCCTGGGGCCGCTGCTGCTGGGCCAGACCATCATGTACTACCAGGGCGCCTTCGACCCTGCCAGGGCCATTGAGATCATGCGGCGCTACGAAATCACCAACTTTGCCAGTGCGCCCACCGCTTACCGGGTGTTCCGCAGCGCCCACCTCGGCAAACCCGAGGGATTGAAGCTGCGCGTGGCCTCCAGCGCCGGGGAACCGCTCAACCCCGAACTGTACCATTGGGCCAGAGAAACACTGGGGGTGGAACTGTTCGACCACTTCGGGCAAACCGAACTGGGCATGGCGATCTGCAACCACCACCACCCTGCATTGAGCCGCAGCATCAAGCCCGGCAGCATGGGGCAGGCCATGCCCGGCTTCCGCGTGGTGATTCTGGACGATCACGGCAACGAGCAAGGCGACGGCGTGGAAGGCCACCTCGCCATCGACCGCCACGCCTCGCCGCTGTGCATTTTCCAGGAGTACTACAACGCCCCGGACCGGACCGCCGAGCGCCTGATGCACCACGGACGCTACTACCTGGCCGGGGACAACGCCAGCCGCGATCATGAGGGTAACTACTTCTTCAGCGGGCGCGGGGACGACATCATCCTCAGCGCGGGTTACCGCATCGGGCCATTCGAGGTCGAGAGCGCCCTGGTGCACCACCCCGCCGTGGCGGAGGCCGCCGTGGTCGGCAAACCCGACGAACTCAAGGGCGAAATCGTGAAAGCCCACGTGGTGCTGAAACCCGGTCAGGAAGCTACCGACGCCTTGAAAGAAGAACTCTCGCTGTTCGTGAAACAGAAACTCGCCGCACACGCCTACCCGCGCGAGATCGTGTTCGTGGATCAGCTTCCCAAGACGCCCAGCGGTAAAATCCAGCGCTTCCTGCTGCGGGCACAGGCGTAAGAGAAGGGCAAGAAAAACCCCTCCAGAACGGCCTTTGAAGCCGGTTTGTAGAGGGGTTCTCTATTTGCCGGAAGTTACTTGACGGCTTTCTCGACGCGCCTGACCACGCGCTCCTGCCCCAGCGCGGCCAGCATGTCCGGCAGGTCCGGGCTTTCCATGGTGCCGGCCACGGCGGCGCGGACGGGCGGCATGACCTTGCCCATTTTCAGTCCCTTCTCCTCGGCGTAATCGTGGAACATCTGCTTGATGCCGGGCGCGTCGAAGGTGGGCAGGTTCTTGAGTTTCGCGGCGAGTTCCGGCAACAGTTCCTGCGCGTCGTCGAGGGCTTTCTGGGCTTTTTCGTTCACCTCGAAGTCGTCCGACCAGAAGTAGGGGGTCTTCTCCATGAACTCGCTGAACACCTCGATGCGCGGCGTCATGAGTTTGACCACCGAGCGGAAGTAGCCGTCGTTCGGCAGGTCGGTCTTGTGCTGCGCCAGGAAGTCGTGCAGGCGCCTGGCCACCTCTTCTTCACTCAGCACTTCGCGCAGGTACTTGCCGTTGTACCAGCGCAGCTTGGCCAGGTCGAACACCGGGCCGCCCAGGGTCACGTCCTCCAGCTTGAAAACGCGCTGCAATTCGGCCAGATCGAAAATCTCCTTGCCTTCCGGGTGCGTCCAGCCCATGGTCGCCAGGAAGTTCAGCAGGGCCTCGGGCAGGAACCCCTGATTCATGTACCACTCGACGCTGGTCGGGTTTTTGCGCTTGCTGATCTTGGATTTATCGCTGTTTCGCAGCAGCGGCATGTGCGCGAAGACGGGCTGGGGCCACCCGAAAGCGCGGTACAGCAGGACGTGAACGGGCGTGCTGGTGATCCATTCCTCGGCGCGAACCACGTGCGTCACGCCCATGAGTTTGTCGTCCACGACGTTCGCCAGGTGGTAGGTGGGGAACCCGTCGGCTTTCAGCAGCACCTTGTCGTCGATTTCGCGGTTGGCAAAGTGGATGGGGTCGCGCAGCAGGTCATTCACCACAGTTTCGCCTTCCAGTGGCGTTTTCAGGCGGATCACGGCGGCTTCACCCGCGTCCACGCGCTTCTGTGCCTCGGCGGGGGCAAGGTCACGGCTGGGCACGGCAATCACGCGCCCTTCCTTTTGCGCCACTTCCCGCAGGGCCGCCAGTTCCTCCGAGGACTCGAAGGCGTAGTAGGCGTGGCCCGCTTCCACCAGCTTGCGGGCGTACTCACCGTACAGCTCCGTGCGCTCGGACTGGCGGTAAGGGCCGTTCGGGCCGTCCTGAAGCGGCGACTCGTCGGGCGTGAGGCCCAGCCACTGCATCATCTGAAAAATGCGTTTCTCGCTGTCCGGGACGTAGCGGTTGCGGTCCGTGTCCTCGATGCGCAGAATGAATTTTCCGCCCTGCTGGTGGGCCAGGGTGTGGTTGAACAGGCCTATATACGCGGTGCCGACGTGCGGGTCACCGGTGGGACTGGGAGCAATGCGGGTCACGACAGACATAAGGCACAGAATACGGCGCGGCAACGCAAACTGGACGGCGCAGCTGCCCCGGCGCCCCTACACTGAACCCATGCGAACCCTGACGGCCCTCCTGACTGGTGCCACTGTCCTGGTCGGCGCGGCGCTGGCGCAGTCGCCCTCACCGGTTCCTCCGTCCAGTTTGCCTATTCAGGCCATTCCGAATGGCCCGGACATCGACCTCGGCGGAAGTTACGTGGGCCGCCTCGTAGGGTACAACAACCAGTCCGCACTGCTGGACATTCAGCTGGAGGTGAACGGCCACGAGGTCACCGCTGCTCTGCTGAACCGCACGGATCGGAAGATCTACCGGGCCACCGGAACCCGCAGTGTGTTTCCGGGCAGTCCAGTGGTGGTGAACCTGCTGGGCACGTCCGGGCAGGGCAGCCCTTGTGAGGGCGGTGCGGCGGAGTGGTACATCGTGACGGCCACGTTCGTTTCCGCCAGTGCAACTACCGGGGCAGGCGGGCGTGGCACCGTCCAGCGCATGATCTGCGACCCCCTGGCCCGGCAGTTTCGACCAGACAACCTCAACAGCGGCTCACTGGAAATCGTCCGGAAATAGCCTGAGCTGCTAAAACATCCAGCGTCTGCCCCAGGCCCATTTGTGCGCTTAGCCAGAGGATAGGGCGAGGGAAGCCCACTTTTCTAGCGGCTGGCTGACGTTCTCGTTGCGCGCGCCTGCCTATGCTCTGGCGCATGGCGAGCAGCGAGAAGATTCAGGTTCCGGTAATCCTGTGGCACCCGGACGGGCAACGCGTGGCCGTGCAAGGGCGGGAGTTCCCGCGGCTGGAAGTCGAGCGGCATGGCAATCTGAAAAAAACCGTGCAGGAAACGTGGCAGCTGACCTCCTGGGAGTTACATGATGCCGGCATCGCCTTCGGCATGACGGGGACGCCCCGCCTGCTGGCCCTGTCCGGCGAATTACCGCCTCACCTGAGCTGGCTGGAAAAAGACCCGCCACCCCTTCCCTTCGAGCAGGTGTGGCAGCGTCCGGACTGGCAGGTGTGCGTCAGGCGTCGACTGGAACAGGCGGGCGTGCAGGCGACCGACTTCACCTCAGTTCACAGCCATGACCTGACCAGCATCGTCCGTGCCCAGACTCCAGCGGGCGAAGTGTTCCTCAAAACCTCGTCCACACCGGACGAAATGCGATTTACAGAGTATATCGCCGCAGCTTTTCCGAACGTGTGCCCTCCCCTGCTGGCCTGTCAGGTGCAGGAGGGCTGGCAGGTAACGGCGTCCGGTGGGCAGCTGCTGGACGCGGTGGCCGACTTGACGGCGTGGCAACAGGCCATCCGGCGACTGACCAAATTTCAGCAGTCGGCGCAGGCATCCAGGCTGGCGGCGCTGGGGGCCAGGGCTTATCCCCTTGAGGAGATGCGCGAGCGTATCCCGGCCTTCCTGAGCGACACGCCCCTTCTGAGGTCATGGGGGGTGCCAGAGGAGAACATCCAGGCGCTCCAGGGCGCGCAGCCCACCATCCGGCAGGCCCTGGAAAAGCTGGCGGCGCTGAAGCTGCCCGACCTGCCCGCGCACGGAGACGCCCACCCCCGCAACGCCCTTTACGGCGAACGCGGGAGTGTGTGGTTCGACTGGAGTGAAACCCTGAGCGCCGCCCACCCCTTCATGGATCTGGGGTGGTTCCTGGGTTTCACGCTGCACCCGGCCCGCCAGACCCTTCCTGTCCGGCAGACGCATCCGGAACTCGAAGCGCACCTCATCCAGAGCGTCCTCAGGGCTTTTGACCTTCCCGCCACGCAAGCGCCCCTGCTCGGAACCGCCATGACGCTGGCCTCCCTGCACCGCGCCGTGGTGTACGACGAGAAATTCAGGGAGTGGCAGGGCAATGTTCCCGGCTGGCGGCCCAATTACGTGCCCTTCGCCCTGCGGCAGGCGGCACGGGAACTGACGCGGCTCAGGGCATGACCCATTTCTGCACTTGACTTGCTTTCCGGGAAAGTACGCTGAAGGCATGAAACGGTTGATCGGTTTGCCCCTCCTGGCCCTGGTGGCCCTGCTGCCCGCCTGCGCCTGGGACCCCATTCCGCGCGGGCCGAACATCAACGTGAACGGCACGTACCTGGGCCGCATTGTCGGCAGCAACAACCAGTCGGCGCTGCTGGACGTGACGGTGGTCGAGAAGAACCTGAACGTCACGGCCACGGTGACCAGCCGAACCACCCAGGAGACGTTCACCATGCTGGGGACGCGCAGCGTGTACGACGCCAGCCCCGTGCGGGTGAACGTGATGACCAGCCTGGGTGCGGGAAGCCGTTGTGCCGGCGGTGTTCAGGAGAGGTACGGCGTGGACGTCAGTTTCTACAAAGACAAAAAGGATGTCGGGGTGGGTAACGTGACGCATGAGGTGTGCAACGCCAGCACCGGGCAGTTCGAGCACAGCAGCGTCAACAGCGGAGCGCTGGAACTCACGCGGAAGTAAGGCGGCCAGGCCGTGCATGAGAGGCCTTCCCATCCAACCGCCAGAATGGCCGGGTACGGTGGGGCATGACCTTGAAAGTGGCGTTTCCCGTGCTCGTATCGGCGGTGCTGGTGGGGTGTGGCATTCCCATTCCGAACGGCGTGAACCTGGACATTCCGGGGCCGTACGCGGCCAGCGTGAGGGGCCTGCAGGGCCAGGACGCGTACGAGGTGGTCATCAGCACGCAGGGCCTGAGCGCGTCGGCCACGTTCCGGCACCGCCTGAGCGGGCAGCAGTTCACCCTGACCGGCCAGCGCAGCAGTGAAGGGGCCACGCCCGTGCAACTCAACCTGACCGGCTACGCCGGCAGCGGCAGCGTGTGCCAGGGCGGCGCGACTGACTACTTCACGTCCTCGTTCACGTTCTACGCCTCGAAGCCCGGCAAGGCTTACGGGAACCTGTGGCGGGAAAGTTGTGACGCGGCTTCCAAAGAATTCCGCATCAACCCGGCCGGCGCAGGCGTGCTGGAGTTAACGAAAGGGTAAGCCTCTGGCAAACATCATCCAGGGGCAAAAACCCATGTCAGCGCCTCTTCTGACGGCGACCGGAAAGCTGGGGCGGTGTTCGCTGTACAGGTTCAGCGTTTGACTTCGTCCCGGCCGCGGGCGACGTCGCGGATATTGCGGCGGCCAAACGCGTGGGCGAGTTCCCGTTCGCTCAGGCGCAGGGTGGTGGGGCGACCGTGCGGGCAGGCCCAGGGCTGCTCGCAGGCGCTCAGGGCACTCAGGACGTGTTCGGCGCGCCCGTGATCGAGCATGCCGGCTTTCAGGGCCGGGGCGCAGGCGAGGCGGCCCAGCACCTCGCGCCGGGGATCGGGGTGCTCGCCCAGCGCGGCTTCCACGATCTGCTCGTGCAGGCGGGGAACCGGCAGGGTAGCCAGGGTGGCGGGCAGCGTGCGCAGGCGGGCCAGACCCGCGCCGAAGTCTTCCAGCGTCAGGCCCCAGCGGCGTAACCCCTCGCCCCTTTCGTGCAGACGGGCGGTCTGCTCGGGTGTCAGGTGCAACAGCTCCGGCTGCGGCAGTTCCAGCGCGGGCGCAGCCTCCAGTTCGCGCGTCAACTGCTCGTACAGCGCGCGTTCGTGCGCGGCGTGCGCGTCGATGACCCACAGGTCACCTTCGCCCTGGGCCAGCAGGTACAACTCCTGATAAATGCCGACCAGCGTCAGTTCAGGAAAATTCCGGGCGTTGACGGGCGCCCCCGTTTCCGGAGCGGCGCTCAGGGCGGGGGCCAGGCGTGCCAGCGGGTGCTCGGCCAGCGCGGCGGCCACGGCCTCACGCACGCGGGCACTCACGCCGGGCAGATCTGCCAGGGCCACCACCTGCTTGGCCGGGTGGACATTCGGGTTGTGGTCTTCAGGGGCGACCGACAGGTCCAGCACGCACAGCGGCGCCACCCCGGCCGGCAGCAGCTCCGCAAAGCCTTCAATGACGGCCCTTTCCAGTTCGGGCGGCGCCTGAATGGGCCGGCCGTTGACGCTGAAGTGCATGCGGTCACGCCGGGCGCGGGTCAGCTCCGGGCGCGACACCACGCCCCGGACGCCGCCCTGGTGGACATTCAGCACGCGGTTGGCACTCAGTGCACCGTACACGCTGGCCACGGCCCCCCGGTGGTCGGCGGGGGCGTGGGTCAGGCGGGCTTCGCCGTCCACCGTCAGTTTCCAGTGCAGCCCCGGGTGGTGCAGCACGTAGCGCCCCACCAGCGTGGTGATTTCCCGCGCCTCGGTATTCGGGCTGGCCTGCGTGCGCAGCCGCGCGGGCAACCCGGCGAAAAGGTGGCGCACCTGAACCGTCGTCCCGGCCGGCGCCGAGGTGCGCGACACCGTGATGTGCTCGCCGTGCGCCAGCACCTCTGAGGCGCCCACCTGGGCCGCGGGCCGGGTCACCAGCCCCAACTCGCCCGCCTGCGCCGCCGCCCACAACGCCTCTCCACGAAAGCCCAGTGTGGTCACGTGATCCACGGCCCGGATGTCCGGTTGCAGTTTGCTGGTGGCGTGCCGCACCGCCGCGAGCTGCACCGAATCGGCGGGAATACCGCAGCCGTTGTCGCGCACCTGCACCAGTTTCAGGCCTCCGCCCGCAAGCTCCACTTCAATGCGGGTCGCCCCGGCGTCCAGCGCGTTTTCGACCAGTTCGCGCACCACGTCCAGCGGGCGCGACACCACCTCGCCCGCCGCGATCAGGCGCGCCACGTGGGCGGGCAGAACATGAATAGCTGGGGCCACCTGCGTCATTCTGTTCACAGCATATCAAGTAGGCGAGGCCGGGAATGTGGTCGGAGAAAGCCCGGCAGACCTGCACGCAGGCGGACAGTTACTGCCCTCCTGTTTCTCTTCTGCGCCATCACCACAAATCTTTTCCAACCCCCTTACGCCTCCAGCAATTCCACCTGCCGGCCGTCCGGGTCCTGCACGAAGGCCATGTCACGTCCGCCGGGGCTGGGTTGCAGGTCGCGGGTGACGTTCACGCCTGCGGCCCGGAGCTGGGGCAGCAGGTCGCGCAAACCGGTGACGTAAACGGCGATGTGCTCGGGCCAGTGCGGGTGAACCTGCGGGGTTTCGCCTGCGATCTGGAAGAACTGGAGTTTGCCTTCGCCCAGCCGCAGCACACCCCGGCGATACCCTTCATGCGTCAGGATGTCCTTTTCGGTCACGCCGCCCAGCCGCCCGTAAAAGGCGAGGGTGGCGCTCAGGTCGCGGGTGATGAAGGAGACGTGCTTGAGCATGCGCTCAGGGTAACGTGGAGAGGCAGAAAATAAAAAACCCGCCTTCTCTGGCGGTGATAATAAAAAGATAGCCCGTTATGCGCGAAAAGTCAAATTCATGCGCCGCATCGAAAAAAGTGTGTGTCAGCGCCGGAAATGACAAGAGCCTGAGAGCTGGCGCTGCATAAGACCTCTCCCCTATCCTGGGGCATGTTCCTGCTGCGCCCTCCGACACCGGCCCAGACCGAACAGTTCCTGACGGCACAGCGGGCGCTGAAGGCCACCAGTTACCGTGAACTCTGCGCGACCCGTGAGGGACAGTGCCCGGTGGGCTACCTGTCCGATCAGCACCGCTTCGTGCTGGGCGCCGGAGAGGCGTACTTCCGGCGGGCGGTGGCGGCCCTGCGCTCGTGGCAGGTCTTCGAGACGCCTTGGGTGACCCTGCTGAACCCGGACGCGCCGTTCGAGGTGGGCGCCACGCTGGCGCTGCTGGTGCGCCACCTGGGGTTTTACAGCCTGATCGGCAACCGCGTGGTGTACCTGCTCGACGAGGAGCGCCGGGTGGGGTTCGGGTACGGCACGTTGGAAGGGCACGCGTTCGCGGGCGAGGAACGTTTTGTGGTGGAGTGGTTGCCGACCGGTGAAGTGGTGTTCGAGCTCTTCGCGTTCTCGCGCCCGGCCCTGCCGCTGGCACGGGTGGGGCAGCCGGTGGTGCGGCGGTTTCAGGCGGCAGGTGCGGCGCAGTACGGCGCAGCGATGGTGCGGGCGGTGCAGGGGCCTGAAGCGTCTCCTCATGATCCAGATGGGGGAAACGCTTCCAGCATGCCCTGAACTACACTCTGGGCATGACCTCACCAGCCACAGTCACCACGGCCGCGCCGGAGTGGTACAAGAGCGCCGTTTTCTACGAGCTGTCCGTGCGCACCTTCGCCGATGGCAACGGTGACGGGAAAGGCGATTTTCCGGGCCTGACCGCCAAGCTGGATTACCTCAAGAACCTGGGCGTGGACGTGCTGTGGCTGCTGCCTTGGTTTCCCAGCCCGCTGCGCGACGACGGGTACGACGTGGCCGATTACCGGGGCATTCACCCCGACCTGGGCACGCTGGAGGACTTCAAGACCTTCCTGGCCGAAGCGCACGGGCGCGGCCTGCGGGTGATCGGCGACCTGGTGACCAACCACACCTCAAGTGATCACGCCTGGTTTCAGGAGGCGCGCAAAGGCCCGAAACTGCCCGACGGCAGCGACAACCCGTACTTCGACTACTACGTCTGGAGCGACACCGGCAGCGAGTACGGCGAGGCGCGAATCATCTTTGTGGATACCGAGACCAGCAACTGGACGAGGGACGAGCAAAGCGGCCGGTTTTACTGGCACCGCTTTTTTTCCAGTCAACCCGACCTGAACTACGACAACCCGAAGGTGGTGGAGGAGTTGCTCTCTGCCGCGCGCTTCTGGCTGGATCTGGGCCTGGACGGCTTCCGGGTCGATGCCGTGCCGTACCTGATCGAGCGCGAGGGCACCAACTGCGAGAACCTGCCCGAAACGCACGACATCCTGAAGAAGATGCGCCGCATGGTGGACGCCGAGTACCCGGGCCGCCTGCTGCTGGCCGAGGCCAACCAGTGGCCGGAGGACGTGGCGCAGTACTTCGGCACCGAGGAAGACCCCGAGTTTCACATGTGCTTCAACTTCCCGGTGATGCCGCGGCTGTACATGAGCCTGAAAAAGGAGGACACCACCTCCATCCGCGAGATCATGGGCCGCCTGCCCCAGATTCCCAGTTTCGGGCAGTGGTGCACCTTCCTGCGCAATCACGACGAACTGACGCTGGAAATGGTCACCGAGGAGGAACGCGCCTTCATGTACGCCGCCTACGCGCCGCAGGCGGAAATGAGGATGAATGTCGGCATCCGCCGCCGCCTGACGCCGCTGCTCGACAATGACCGCCGCCGGATTGAATTGCTCAATAGTGTGCTGCTGGCCCTGCCCGGCAGTCCCATCCTGTATTACGGCGACGAGATCGGCATGGGCGACAACATCAGCCTGTTCGACCGCAACGGCGTGCGCACCCCCATGCAGTGGAATGCGGGCCTGAACGGCGGGTTCTCCACCGCTGCGCGAGAAGCGTGTTTCTTTCCGCCCATCGACGACATGGTCTACGGTTTCGAGCGGGTGAACGTGGTCGCCGCCGAGAGAGACCCCGGCAGCCTGCTGCACTGGACGTCGCGCATCCTGGGCCTGCGCCGCCAGTACCCGACCTTCGCCACCGGCGACCTGCACTTCATCGACACCGACAACCGGGCCGTACTGGCCTTCGTGCGCCAGGATCAGAATGCCACGCTGCTGATCGTCAGCAATTTTGCGGCCACGCCCCAGAGTGTCACCCTGAACCTGGCCCAGTTTGCCGACAAAACCCCCATGACGCTGGCGGGCGGTTCCAATTTCCCGGCCATTCCGCAGGACGGGGGGTACACGCTGGCGCTGGGCCGGCACGATTACTACTGGCTCAAACTGGACTGAGCCGGGTTTGAAGGCAGTGCTGAACGCTGGAGTCTGAATACAGGGACAAAGCCCGCAGAAGGGCCGAAAGACCGGTCACGTCAACCTGAATTGATGGATTTAATTTTTCCGCTGTGGGTGTGCCTATCCTGTCTGGCACACCTGTATTTCTTTCCTGGCGGTCGCCATAAGCCGTGTCTTCTACACGCCTGACACGGCCCGCCAGCGCGTTACCGACCTTGCGCGTGCCGCACAGGTTTGGCGCCCAGAGGGCGGCACAGAGCGGGGACACAGACTTTCCGGCCCTGGTCGACAAAGACCCCAGTACCGGCAGCAGCGAAGCGGGCCTGACTGTCACTCCGGCCGCCTACTTGAACGCCAATGACACCCTCAGCGGGAAATTCAGCAGCAGTCCAGCCAGGTCGTGAGCCGGGCCGGGAACACGGCCAACTTCATGGCGCAGCCTGGTCAACCTGGGCCACAGCGGCCCTACGCATTTTCACACCCGCGCAGATGGCGCTTGCCTGGAACGAGTTGACTGCCTGGGTGCACAGGGGCATGCCCCTATCAGGCGGGCTGAACATCACGAAACGCTAAACCCCGGCGGCGCGGCCAGGGGCGTACCCTGCGGCATGACCATCAAGGCGCTGTTCTGGGATATCGGCGGGGTGCTGCTGACCAACGGCTGGGACCGCGAGCAGCGGGCTGACGTGATCGCCCGTTACGGGCTGGACGCCACCGACTTTACCGAGCGGCACAAACTGGCCGTGCCGGAACTGGAGCTGGGCCGCATGACCCTCGACGAGTACCTGAGTCAGGTGGTGTTCTGCACGCCGCGCGAGTTTTCGCGTGAGGATTTCCGGGCCAGCATGGAGGCCGAGAGCCAGCCGAAGGAAGAGGTGCTGGCCCTGGCGCGTGAACTGGGCGGGCGCCACCGCATGTATTCGCTGAACAACGAAGGGCACGACCTGAACGAGTACCGCATCCGCACTTTCGCATTGCATGATTTCCTGCTGGGGTTTTTCACGTCGTGTTACCTGGGTGTCATGAAGCCCAACCCCGCCATTTACCGCCTGGGTCTGCACCTGGCGCAGGTCTCTCCCGCCGAAGCGGTCATGATCGACGACCGCATTCAGAATGTGGAGGCGGCGCGCTCGGTGGGCATGCAGGCGGTGCAGTACATCAACGCGGCGCAACTGCGCGACGAACTGGCAGCACTGGGCATCCACTGAAGCCCATTCAGACGGCAGTCAGGGCAGTGTGCTGCACTGGGCCATGACCGCAACCTGGCGAAACCTGCTGGCTTTTGTGCTCGGCTGCACCGCCGTGGCGCTCGGTTTCTGGGGGGTGCTGCAAGGGGTCAAACTGCACCACCTGCTTCCCCTGTTGGGTCTCCCGGCAGGGGCGGTTCTGCTGCTGGCAGCCTTCCGGATTTCCCTCAGCGAGTCAACGCCAGGGGCCAGAGACGCGGACAGGTGAAATTCACATCCCGGCGGAGTACAAGTGAAGGCATGCGTCCTGTACCTGTCCTGCTGACGGCTTTACTGCTGGCTGTGCCTGCTTCAGCCGCGGGCGTAGGGCTTCGTTCATTGCTCACCGGCAGCGGCGGTCAGCTGCGGGCCGGCGGGAATTCGTTCGTGGTGGTCAAACGCACCAGTGACCTCAAGCGCTTCGAGCTGGGTGTCATCGTGGCGAACCGGGCCGGCGACCGGGTGCTTGATCTGATTCTGGCCGTCAAGCGCCCGACCCTTTCCCCCAGTGAACTTGACTTGCTCAGGGGAAACGCCGCTTACGCCGCCACGCGCTGCTTTGGGCTGGACGCCACCCAGCTTCCGGTCTTCAACGCATGGATCACGCAGCAGAATGCCGGGGCGGGCCAGCGGGTCAGCGCCACCTTCGGCAAGGTAACGGCCATTTATGTGCGCCAGAACAAACCCGCCGCGCCGTACACCACCGTGGAGCTGTACCGCGAGGCCGACCGGCCCGGCATGGGGGCCTGGGTCAACTACTGCACCCGCTGACTGGCGCCAGTCTTTAGGTTTTTAACCCAGTTCGGCTTCCTGCACGATATGCAGAACGCGCTCGCGGATCTGGCGTTCCTCGCGCAGGTAACGCTGGGCGCTCATCTGCACGCCGATGCTGGCGACCACCTGATCGCCGTGGTGGTAGGGCACACCCAGAGTGCACTGCCCCGGAATCCATTCCTCGATGCTGTAGGCGTACCCCAGGCGGCGCACGCGGGCCACTTCGGTCTTCCATTCGTCCAGGGTGGTGATGCTGCTTTGCGTGCAGGCCTCGAAGGTGCTGGGGGTAATGTCGTTGAAGGCGTACAGCAGTTTGCCGCTGGCGGTGGCAGTGGCCGGCAGGTAGATGTCGAGCGGCAAGTCGATGTCCGCGTCGGGGTGGCGCTCGCGGATGGCGGCGACCACGTCCTCGCCTTCCAGCAGGCACAGGAAAGCCACGGATTTGACTTCCAGAGCCAGGCGCGTGATCAGGGCGCGGGCATCCTGGAACCACGGCAGCGCGGCCGTCAGTTGTGCACCCATCTCACTGATGTGCCAGGACAGGCGGTACTTGCCGTGTGGGGTGCGGCGCAGGAACCCGGCTTCGGTCAGGCCGGCCAGGTAGGCGTGCGCGGTGGCGCGGGGAACATCGAGGTGCGCGGCGAGGGCACGCACACCCCACTCGGGCTGGTCGGCGCTGAAGGCACCGAGGATGGTGGAGGCTTTCTGCAAGGACAGCACCCGTCCAGCCTACAGGGACACAGCGCGATTGTATAGCCCAGGCGTGCCCGTAGGTTCAGCTGCGCCACACCTCATCCGTCACGTCCGTCTAGGAATCATGCAGTTTATTAAGCCAGAAGAAAGCAATTCATTAAGACAAAACGCCACCGCCCAGAGCCAGGGTAGTCGTGAAATGAGTTTTCTCGATTACTGAGATTAAGGTTGTCCATTATACTGTCGTCCATGCAGTCCCCTCAGATGCCGCTCACGTCCTCAGGACTACTGACGGACATTGGGCGGCAAAGAATCGGGGGGGTTAATCAAGACGCCGGTATGGCCCTGGACTTGCCCCGGGGCGGGCTGTACGCCGTAGCAGATGGCATGGGCGGCCACGCCGCTGGGGAACTGGCCGCCAACCTGGCGCTCGATACCCTGACGCAGAACTACCTGGAAGGCCGGGGCCAGCCGCCCGAACGCCTGGCCGAGGCGGTGCAGGCCGCCAATCTGGCTGTGATCCGGCACGCCGTGGGCGAGTCCGTCGGTATGGGCACCACCCTGCTGGCCATCCTGATCGACGGCGGCGCGGCCCTGGTGGCGCACGTCGGCGATTCCCGCGCCTACCTGCTGCGCGACAACGAACTGCTGCGCCTCACCGACGATCACTCCTGGGTGGCCGAGCAAGTACGTCTGGGGTTCCTGACCGAGGAAGAAGCGCACGAGCACCAGTGGAAAAGCGTGGTAAACAATGCCCTGGGCGGCGAGGAGCGCGTCAGGTTGGAACTGTTCGGGCTGCCCGTGAAGGCCGGTGACCGCCTGCTGATTTGCAGTGATGGCCTTAGCGGCGTGGTGGCAGAACCTGAACTGCTGCGTTTCCTGAGCCGCCGCGACGCGCCTGAAACCGTCACGCGCCTGCTGGTGGACGCTGCGAACGACGAGGGTGGCCCCGACAACATCACGGCCGTGATCGTGGATGTCATGCGCACCCTGCCGCTGCCCCGTTACGCCCTGCCCCCCCGCACGCCAGACGGGCCGGAGTACGTGGACGTCCTGCTGACTGCCCGGCGCGGCAGCAGCCTGGTGACGTACCTGATCCTGACCCTGGTGTACTTCACTCTGCTGGGCATGATCCTGATTCCCGAGCATCGCACGCTAATCGGCCTGCTGGGACTGCTGCTGCTGGCCGTGATCGTCTTTCTTCAGGGGAGGGTGCAACGCGGCCTGGTGGCCGCCCGGAGTACCCGCCCGGCGGTGGCCCTCAAGCGCGTCGGCACCTCCCTGCGTTCAGACCCCGACCCCCCGGAACGCAAGTTGAACTGACTCTCGCCTGCCCAGGGTGCAGTGCTCCGTGAAACCCCCGGGCCGCGTGCCCTGAACCCTTCCGGGCATTACAGTACGGTCATGAAAGAAATTATCCAGACGGACACCGCGCCCGCCGCCATTGGCCCCTACAGTCAGGCCGTGAAGGTGGGGCACCTGCTGATCACCAGTGGACAGATTCCCCTGACCCCCAGCGGCGACCTGGTGGCGGGAGGCATTGCCGAGCAGACCGGGCAGGTCATGCGTAACCTCGAAGCCCTGTTGGCCGCCGCTGGCAGCGACCTGAACCGCGTGGTCAAGACTACCGTGTTCCTGGCCGACATGAACGAATTCGCCGCCATGAACGCCGTGTACGAGCAGCATTTCACCGCACCGTACCCGGCCCGCAGCACTGTGCAGGTCGCCCGCCTACCGCGCGACGTACGCGTCGAAATTGAAGTGATCGCCGACCTGAGCTAAGTCGGCTGAAGCCAGAACGCCCCGGTGAAAAGCCCGGAAGCTTTCTGGTCTGGCGCATAGAATAGGGGGTTTGTGCCTTCCGTCTCGACGCTAGGCCCCCATTCGTGGCATTGTGCTGGGGTGTTTGTCCTACCTGTTCGCTTCGAGCGAAGTCCCAAATTGCACAGCATGCTCAGCGAGCAGGACTACCCGGTGGGTACGCGCGTGGTCGTGCAGGGCAAACGCGGCCCCGAAGTCGCCACCGTGCGCGGCCAGGCCAGCCCACCCGACCCCAAAGGCCGTTACGGCGCGTTGCTGCGGGCCGCCAGCCCGGAGGAACTGAACCGCTGGGAAGACCTGCACCGGCAGGGCGAGGACTTGAAGTGGCTGCTGCGGGCCCGGGCCCGCGAACGCCGCCTGCCCGTGAAACTGGTCGCGGTGGAGTTCACGTTGGACGAGAGCCTGGTGACCATCAGTTACAGCGCCGACGAACGCATCGAGCTGGGGCCACTTATCGCCGAGTTGCGCGAACACACCCGCGCCCGCGTGAACTTTGCCGCCATCGGCCCGCGTGAGCAGGCGCAGATGCTGGGCACCCTGGGCGCGTGCGGCCGCGAGAATTGCAGCAGCACGCACCTTCAGGATTTCGCGCCGGTCAGTATCCGCATGGCCCGCGACCAGCAACTGCCGCTAAACCCTGAAAAACTCAGTGGGCCGTGCGGGCGACTGCTGTGCTGCCTGCAGTTCGAGCACACCCAGTACCTGGAACTGCTCAAGGATTTGCCACGCAAGAACGCCCGCGTGTGTCATGAAGGCAGCGGCGCCTGCGGGAAGGTCACCAAACTTCACCCGCTGAAAGGCACCGTCGACATACATACCGAGCAGGGGCCGGTGTACGACCTGCCCGCCAGTGAATTGAAACGCGCGACTGACACTCCAGCCAGCCACCCTGGCAAAAGCCGCGCCGAAAGCCCTTCAGAGTCAGAAAGATAGTCCGCCTGACGGGCCAGGCTCGACGCTATACAAAAGCGGCACCCTGGGCATTGACGACTGAACAGTGGGCGGAGCCATACGGCGTCAGTCGTCAATGTTCGTGGTTCCGCTTCTTCCCATACCTGAGAAGGTGGAAGAGTCCTCTGTGCTGTCGGGTACTTGGATTAGAGATTCAGCGACAGCCAGTCAAAATCTAACGATTCAGGATCAACGCCATTCGTAGGATTTCACACAGATGCCACTGACCGTGAAAATCATCGCGTACAGCGCAGTCAAGCGACTGACGCAGAGAACAAATAAGAAAGGTGAGAGAAAGAAAGCCATATAAACGGAATCCAAGGCCTTCTTCCTTCACACTCATGACCTATCTAACCAGCAGTTTTACTAGCGAACCCGCAGGAGATTATTTAGGCGCGCTAGAAATGCCGAACAGGAACGTGGACGTCTGTGTGGTCGGCCCCCACTGGTACCCGATGGTCGGCCCGATCAGGACGGGCAGGCGCTTATCGTAAATCAGGATGTCCCCACGCAGATAGGTGTAGTCGCCCGTCCAGTTACGGGTGGCGCGAATGCGGAAGCCGCCCAATCCGGTGTTCTGGTTAGGGTTAATCGGCGTCCTGAGCAGCAGGCTGCCATTCGTCTCCTCGTAACGGGCGAAGTTGAAGTCCGGAATGGCCACCTTACCGAACGCGAAACGTTCAAGGTGTGAGACATCCAGCAGCAGCGTACGGCTGGGATTATAGGTGGCCCCAAAGGTCAGATCCACGCTGGTCTGCGCGGTGGACTGCGCCGGGAAAGTGTACAGCCGTGCGGTGGCCACGCCGCGCACCGAGGTTGCCGGGTTCAGTTTCAAGGTATCCCTGGCGGTCACTTCCGACTGCGTGTAGGGAGCAACGACACCCTTTTGCTCGGCGATACCCACATTGTTCAGGACGCGCACCTTGTTATTCGCCACCGTGAAGGCGTACCCGACGGAGACCTTGGAATGATAGCCCGCGCCCTGCCATTTGGCGCTCCACTGTACACCCGTGTAGGGATCGTAGGTCATTTCCGCACGGGGAATCCCTGTTTTGGCGGTCGCGCCGTTATCAAACACACCAGCTGCGATCAGGACACCCTGGTAACGGGTGAAGAGGTTGTATTCCCAGTAATTGGGGCGTTTGGCCAGTGTGAAGCGAATGTCCTGCGTCAGCGGCAGTGGGAAGGCCCTTATCCCAAAGCCGTCGGACGGCGTAACCAGCACAGTCGTGGAGCCGAAACGCGAAAAGTAGTTGGGGGGAAACTTGGCGGCGAAGGCCTCCAATCCCGAAGGCTGGGGGGCTGACGCGGGGGTCACCGAACTTTGCGCTAGGGCACCCCCGCTCAACAGAGTCAGGGTGAGGAGCTTGTGTCCCAAGGACAAGCGGTTAGTAGTGAGGAGTTGAGTCATAAGCCACGTATACTATAACTTTGTTAACCGTTCACTTTTCCAGTTCAACAGTCAAAATTACTTCTACACTTTTTTACGCCCAACTCATTTTCGAGTCATGAGAAACTTGAGGCACGAAATCTCACTTCCCTACAAACTGATATTTTTGCGCATCTATAAGTCTTCTTCACTGTCTACAGGAAAAGAAAGAGTAATATCTTACAATCCGCTCGTACACCAAGGCAGTTTGCAAGGCCCGTCTATGATGCCTTGGTGGGGTCGATTACCGACCAGAATAAAAAGTCGAGAGAGACAGGTTCCTCGACTCTTCGTCAGCTTTACTTGTCTGCTGGGAAAAAGCACCACAGCATAGAAAAAGACCTGAGCTGAACGCTTGGTCGTCCGTCGTGCAGCCGATGACCTCAGCCCGTGGTGTTGAACTTGTTTTCTGGAATCATGTCGGCGAGTAAAAGCCGAACGGTCTGGCTGTCGTTCCGGCGGGCACCCTCGACCAGACGGGTCAACTCGTGTTGCAAAATATTCGGATTGACCTGCTGTAGGTTCGCGCTGAAAATCTCGCTGTGGCTGGTGGCGCTGGTACCCTCGCCGCTGGTCAGCAGTTCCTCGTACAGCTTCTCGCCAGGACGAATGCCGCTGTAGACGACATCCACGTTCCTGGCCCCACTGAGGCGGATCACGTCATGTGCCAGATCGGAAATCTTGACTGGCTCACCCATGTTGAGCAGGTACACCTTGCCGTTTTCCGCGAGCCCTCCGGCCTGGAGCACCAGTCGGGCTGCCTCGGGAATAGTCATGAAGTACCGCACCATGTCGGGGTGGGTCACGGTAATCGGGCCTCCCATCCGAATCTGCTCCATGAAGGTCGGCACTACGCTGCCGCGGCTGCCCAGCACATTCCCGAAACGCACCGACACCAGGGCCTGATGCACATTGGCACGCGCGGCCCCGGCTGCCACCACCATCTCGGCGACTCGCTTGGACGCCCCCATCACGCTGGTGGGATTGACCGCCTTATCGGTGGACACATTCACCAGCCGCGTCACACCGTACTTCAGCGACAGCTCCACGATGTTCTGGGTGCCCACCACATTGTTGAGGATGGCCTCCGAGGGTGTCTGTTCCATCAAGGGCACGTGCTTGTGGGCCGCCGCGTGAAACACCACTTCCGGGCGATACTCAGCAAAAACCGCTTCCAGCCGGGCCAGATCCCGCACATCGCCGATCAGACCAATGTGTTTGATTTCAGGCCAGTGGCGCACCAGTTCCTGCTGAATGGAAAAAATGCTGTTTTCACCACGCCCGAACAGCAGCAGGGTGGCCGGGCCGAATGGCACCAGCTGACGTACGATTTCCGAACCGATGCTGCCTCCCGCCCCCGTCACCAGAATGACGCGGCCCTTCAGGTAACTGGCGATTTCGGACGTATTTAACTTGACTGGAGGGCGGCGCAGCAGATCTTCCAGATTCACCTCACGAATCTGGCTGATATTCACGTCCCCGCTCAGAATTTCGAATACTCCTGGGATAATGCGGTAACGCACCTGGGCTTCACGTGACAGGTCAACCACCCGCCGCACGAACTCACCCGAGGCGGAAGGAACGGCAATCAGCACTTCTTCTGCCTGCTCGCGCTGCACGACCGCCAGCAGGTCACTCACCTGCCCAAAGACTGGCAGGCCCACCACGCGTTGCCGCTGTTTCAGGGGTTCGTCGTCCAGAAAACCGATGGGTTGCAGGCCCGCCTCCGGGTGACGCTGCATTTCACGAACGAACATGCTGCCGGCCTCACCAGCCCCCACGACCAGCACACGGCGCAGGGGGCCGGCTTCGCGGCGCTGCGTGGTTTCGTGAAGCAGGCGCACCGTCAGCCGCACTCCACCCATCATCAGGAAAGCCAGGCCGCCGGCCAGCAGCGGGATACTGCGTGGAAAGTCCAGCCAGGGCCGCAGAATGAATCCGGCGGCAAACACGATCAGGGTCGTGAAAGCCACCATGCGGGCCAGCAGGTTCAGGTCGAGGACACCGACCCGGTTCCAGGCCTGGTGGTGCAGGGCGTACCTCAACTCCATGACCGCCATGACCAGGGCGCTTATCAGGAGGTATGCCCAGACACTTGGGGGGATGCCTTCTCCAAACAGGGTAGGGCGTCTGAAGGCATAGGCCAGGAAGCCCGCTGCCAGCCACACGCCCAGATCGATCAGAAATTTGGTGAGGGCCGTTGAAGGGGGCATGTTCACTCTTGCTGGGCCTGGCGCATCACGTCTTCAACGATGTCTGCCATGCGGCCTACGTCTTCCGGGGTGAGGGTAGGGTGAACGAGAAACATCAGGGACGTTTCGCCGAGTTCCTGGGCCACCGGCAACCGCTCCTGAGGCCCGTACCCTGCGTCCGTAAACGCCTTTTCTAGATAGATTTCAGAGCACGAGCCACTGAAGCAGGGCACCCCCCGGGACGTAATCTCGTTCATGATGCGGTCACGGTTCCAACCTTCGCGCAGTTGCTCGGGCTTCACGAACACGTAGTACTTGTAGTAGGCGTGGTCAATCTCTGACGGCGGCAGGGTCAACCGGAAAGCCGCCACTGCCCCGAAACGCTCGTTGAGCACAGCGGCGTTGGCCCTGCGCCGCGCTGCCCATTCCGGGAGTTTCCGCAGTTGAATGCGCCCAATCGCCCCCTGCACCTCGAGCATGCGCCAGTTCGTGCCGAATGACTCGTGCAGCCACCGGAACCCCGGCGGGTGCTCCTTGTTGTACACCGCGTCGTAACTCTTGCCGTGATCCTTGAAGGCCCAGGCTTTCTTCCACACTGCCGTGTCGTTCAGCGCCAGCAGTCCGCCCTCGCCACCCGTGGTCATGATCTTGTCCTGGCAAAACGAGAAGGCTCCAGCGTGCCCGATACTGCCCACCGGTCTCCCCTTGTAAAAAGCCCCGTGTGCCTGGGCACAGTCTTCAATGACAATCAGGTTGTGCTCGCGGGCCAGTGCCATGATGGGATCCATGTCACACGGCCAGCCCGCCAGATGAACCGGAATGATGGCCCTCGTTCTGGAAGTGATCAGCGGGCGAATAGTCTCCGCCGTGATGTTCTGAGACACCGGGTCGACATCAGCAATGACCGGAACACACCCACGCATCACCGCCGCACTGGCCGACGCGATAAACGTGCGCGTCGTCGTGATGACCTCGTCGCCTTCACCGATCCCGAAGGCATACAGGGCCAACTCCAGTGCCAGTGTGCCGTTATGGAGGGCAATGGTGTGGTTAACGCCCAGATAGTCTGCATACTCCCGTTCAAACTCACGGCACACGTTGCCTGTCCAGTAATTCACCTTGCCGGACTGGAGGACATCGTTCACAGCTTGAATCTCATCCGGCTCGAAGACGGGCCAGCCGGGCAAGGAGCGCTGCTGCGCTGCCAAAGGTTCAATCACCTTCATACCCACTCATCATAAAGACATTGTGGCACCGTGAAGGCGTTCGACGCACTCTATGAAGAAGCATCAGGTTCATATCGTTAGGACAGGTGCCAGCCTGGAGAGCGTTCCTTGATGACGCGCGCGGGCACGCCGACCGCTGTGGTATTGGCTGGAAGGTCGCCCTGTACTACCCCCCCAGCCCCTACGATTGACCACGCTCCCGTATGGCTACCGGGCAGGTGTACCGATCCAGCCCCCGTGAATACACCTTCATCCAGATGAACGCCGCCCGCCAGCCGTGTGCCTGGTGCCACATGTACAAAATCAGCCAATCTGCAGTCGTGATCGACACTTGCGGCCGTATTGACAATGACGTGTTGTCCAAGCCGGGCTCCCGGCTGAATTATACTTCCGGCCATCACGACGCTCCCTGCCCCAAGAACAACGTCAGGAGCAATCCAGGAGTGGGGATGTACCAGGGACACCCAGGTCACATGAGCGAATTGCTGAGCGATGCGCCGACGTATAGCATTGCCACCAATAGCGATTACCGCCTGTGTGTCTGGGATATCGGGAAGGGCAGCAATACCCCCCTGCACCAGATATCCCAGAACGTCCGTCACAGCCCCATCATCGTAAAGCTCTATATGTTCAATCCCTGCTGCAACTGCCATAGCAACCATAACTTTGGCGTGTCCCCCCGCTCCTATGATGCTGAGTCGGCGCACGCGTTAAATCCCCTTCTTCTGGCGGGCCCTTCCAGATGCTCCGGTAAATCTCGGCATGGTCGCCTCACCCTGCGCACTGATCCCTTCGCGTTTGAAGACTTTCTGCACGGTCAGGAGCAGAATCTTCCAGTCCAGGGCCAGCGTACGGTTCTCGACATACCACACGTCGAGATTGAATTTTTCCTCCCAGGACAGCGCATTGCGTCCGTTTACCTGCGCCCAGCCGGTGATCCCGGGCCTAACCTCGTGGCGCCGTGCCTGCCGGGAAGAATAGAGGGGAAGGTACTCCATCAGCAGTGGGCGCGGCCCCACCAGACTCATATCGCCCCATAAAACATTCAGGAGTTCCGGCAGCTCATCGAGACTGGTAGCCCGTAAGAACTTTCCAAAGCTGGTCAGACGGAGATGGTCGGGAAGTAACTCACCGTCGGGGCTGCGCTGGTCAGTCATGGTACGGAATTTCAGCATCAGGAAAGGTTGGCCATGAAGGCCAGGCCGCACCTGCTTGAAGAGAACCGGCGAGCCGAGATTAAAACGTACCAGTAAGGCAAGCAACCCCAGGGGAAGAGCCAGTATCAACAGAGCACCCGTCGAAACACCAAGGTCGAATAGGCGCTTTTCAAAGATCCTCATCGGTGTGACTGCCGACCCGGTCTTAGGGTTTCCAAGATGTTCGGGGCCGAGCAGCCCCAGCGCAGTCAGCATCTGCTGATTGACCAACTCTACACTGTACAGGTTCCGTACCAGTTCCAGGCTGGCCTGTCCCATAGTTTGACGCTGTTCGGGAAACCGAATGAAGGTCTGGATAGCACTGACCAATTCCGGGACGTTTTGTACTGGAACTTTAAGCCCATTGACGCCCTCCTGAACCGTACCCCGGCAACCTGGAGCATCTGTGGTGATAATGGCACGGCCCGTGGCCATGGCCTCCAGCACCGTGCGGGGCGTACCTTCCCGGTATGAAGGCAGCACATAGACACTGCACGCAGCCAGCGCAGGGCGAACATCCTTCAATTCCCCCAGATACTCCACAATCCCTTGCCTTACCCAGTCGTTTAACTCCTCCTGATGAATGGCGGCTGGATTAGAGTCGAGCGGGCCAGCCAGCTGAAAACGGACTTGCGGATAATGCGTTCGGATCTGCCGGGCAGCCTCAACGTACTCACCAATGCCTTTTTCCCTCAACAGCCTGGCAATCAGTAGAAAAACAGGCTGCGGAGGTACGGAAGTCGGCTTATAATGCCTCAAATCCACGCCACTCCCGTTGACGACGACCGTTTTCTCAACGTCTACCAGGCCACGCCGCACAAACAAGTCCCGGTCATCTTCATTCTGAAAGATCGCCCGCTGTGCGCCGTTCAGGGCGGCTTGATAGAGAATTCCCACCCCCCGGGAAAGCAAACGGCGTTTCAGACTAGTTCCCTGGAAGGTGTATCCCAGGCCAGTAATCAGGGCGTAGCGTTCGGGGACTCCTGCCAGGCGAGCCGCCAGCAGGCCGTAAACGACAGGTTTGATGGTGTAGGACAGCAAAATATCAGGCTGTAGATTCCGCAGCACTTTCACCAGCTGCCATATGTCGCCCATATCCTTTCGTAGGCTAAGGCCCGTACGCTCTAGGGTAATAGGCTGATAATGCGCCCCCCACTCGCTAAGTTGAGCCTGCACTTCCGGCGCTTCTCCCGGAGCCACCGCAATGACCTGGTGTCCCTGCGCCAGGAGGGCGCGAATCAGTGGCCCCCTGAAGTTCACAAGGGAGGGTGCGTAGCCCGCCATGACCACGATTCGTTTCGGAATCATCAGAGGTGATAGTACTCGCGGTACCAGGCCACAAAACGCTCCAGACCGCTTTCGATGCTGGTCGCGGGTTTGAAGCCCACGTCGCGGATCAGGTCGTCCACGTTGGCATAGGTAGCCGGCACGTCACCGTCCTGAATGGGCAACATGTTCTTGATTGCCTTGCGTCCCAGTTTCTCTTCTAGCACTTGAATCAGGTGGAGCAGTTGCACCGGATTATTGTTGCCGATGTTGTACAGGCGGTAAGGCGCGCTGCTTGTGCCCGGGTCAGGGTGCGCCCCCGACCAACTGGGGTTACTGGTCGCCACATGGTCGGTCACGCGCACCACACCTTCCACGATGTCATCCACGTAAGTAAAGTCGCGCTGCATCTGGCCGTAGTTGAACACGTCGATGGGCCGACCTTCCAGAATGGCCCGGGTGAACAGAAACATCGCCATGTCCGGGCGACCCCACGGACCATATACCGTGAAGAAGCGCAGACCGGTGGTGGGCAGGCCATACAGATGGCTGTAGGTGTGGGCCATCAGTTCGTTGGCTTTCTTGGTGGCGGCGTACAGGCTCAGCGGGTGATCAACATTGTCATGCACGCTGAACGGCATGCTGGTGTTCAGGCCGTACACACTGCTGCTGCTGGCATAAACCAGGTGCTGCACGTTGAAATGCCGGCATCCCTCCAGAATGTTCATGAAGCCCACCACGTTCGAGTCGATATAAGCATGCGGATTTTGCAGGCTATAGCGTACGCCGGCCTGCGCGGCCAGGTTGACCACTTTCTCCGGGCGATGCTGTTGAAAGAGGAGTTCCACCGCGTCCCTGTCTTCCAGGTTCCCTTCCACCAGCGTGAAGTTCGGTTGGCCCAGGAGGCGTGCAGCCCGGTCGCGTTTCAGGCTGGGGTCGTAGTAGCTGTTGAAGTTATCAAACCCAACCACTTCATCTCCACGCGCCAGCAGGCGCTGAGACAGGGTAGAACCAATAAAGCCGGCGGCACCAGTCACCAGAATTTTCATCACAGGCTCCAGTAACGACCCGGCAGGTCGGATTCCGAGAGGGCGGACTTCACGTCCACGAGTACGCCCTGCGGGCTCAGCATCCCTGTCAACTCCTGGCGGGGCAGCTCAAGGTAAATGCGGTGAGAAACAGCCAGCATCAGGCCATCAAGCTGACGAAACTCCGGCAAGTCCGTCAGTGTCAGCCCGTACTCGTGCTGGGCCTCGGCGCTGTCTGCATAAGGGTCGTGAATTAGCGGCTCAATGCCAAATTGACGCAGTTCCGCCACGATGTCCGGCACCCGACTGTTGCGCAGATCCGGAACATTTTCCTTGAAGGTCAGGCCCAGCACGCCCACCCGCGCCCCTTTGACTGGAATATTCGCCGCGATCAGTAGTTTCACGAGTTTCTGGGCCACAAAAGCGCCCATTCCATCATTGACACGGCGGCCGGCAAGGATGACCTGCGGGTAGTACCCCACTTCCTGCGCCTTCTGGGTCAGGTAGTAGGGGTCGACGCCGATGCAGTGCCCCCCCACCAGACCCGGCCGGAACCCCAGGAAATTCCACTTCGTGCCCGCGGCTTCCAGTACGTCCAGCGTCCGGATGCCCAGACGATCGAAGATAAGGGCCAGTTCGTTCATCAGTGCAATATTCAGATCACGCTGGGTATTTTCGATGACCTTGGCCGCCTCCGCCACCTTGATGGTCGGGGCCCTGTGAATGCCCGCCTTGATGACCGCCCCGTACACGTGCGCCACGCGCTCCAGGGTTTCGGCGTCCTGCCCGGCCACCACCTTAACGATCTTCTCGACCGTATGTACCTTGTCGCCGGGGTTGATACGCTCCGGACTGTAGCCCAGCTTGAAGTCATGGTACTGCCGCAATCCCGAGACCCGTTCCAGCACAGGGCCGCAGATCTCCTCGGTGACACCCGGATACACCGTGGACTCGTAGACCACCACGTCGCCAGGCTTCAGGTAACGGCCCACCGTTTCACTGGCTCGGATCATGGGGGTCAGGTCGGGAGAATTATGCTCGTCTACCGGGGTGGGCACCGTCACGATGAACATAGTGCATCCCGCCAGGTCATCCGGCTGAGCCGAGTAGCGCAGGGAAGACTCGCGCAGCCGAGTGGCCTCGACTTCCTCGGTACGGTCGTGACCCGCCTGCAATTCCTGTATCCGTCCCTGATGAATATCGAACCCCAGGACTTCCGAGAACTGCTCTGCCAGGGCAATGGCCAACGGTAATCCCACGTAACCTAATCCAATCACTGCAATACGTTCATTATTCACGGGTTTTTTCCTCTTGAAGCCATAATTCCAGAACTAGTAGTGCGTAGATGATATAGCCCCAGTTACGTTCCGTTAAAGTTTCATGCCGCAACAGGCTGTCCACAAAAGCGGAGTCTAGATAGTCTTTGACCAGTGCCTGTGGATGGCCCAGTGTATCCATGAGAAGCGGCCTCAGCTCACCGTTCAGCCAGTCTAACAGCGGGATTTCGAAGCCCCGCTTAGCCCCCTGAATCACTTCGTCGGGCAGCTGCTCCCGGTAAGCGTCTCGCAAAATGGCCTTGGGCATTCCGCCACGCACCCGGAAAGAGTCTGGCAGCCGCCAGGCGAACTCAGCCAACCGGTGATCGAGCAAGGGCGAGCGGGCCTCCAGCGAATGGGCCATGGTCGCCATATCCATCTTGACCAGCAGGCCGCTGAGTAAAACCATTCTGGTATCGAGATTCAGTTGTTGATCCAGGGCCCGCAATCCGGGCTGTTGCAAAGCCGCCAGGCGATCCTCGGTGGACAACACTGGGCCGCCTTGCCAGACCGCTTGTTTGTCCTGTTCACGCAGCATGTCGCCGGTCCAGGCCAGGTAACGGTCGACCGACGACAGGGCCAACCCCCGCGTGAACCGGGCGGCCAGACCCAACGGTGACCGGCGCTGCTGGGCGAAAGGTCCTAAAACCCGCGCGGCGGCCTGCGCGGCCGCGGGCGGCAGCCAGTCGAAGCGGGCGCTTTGCACGGCAGCCACATACCGCCGGTAACCGGCGAAGACCTCGTCTCCGCCGTCACCATTGAGCACCACTTTCACCCGTTCACGGGCCAACCGGGAAATCTCCAGGCTAGGAATGGCGCTGGAATCCGAATAGGGCTGATCGTACTGCCGCACCAGCCGCTGCAAGCCTGCCAGGGGGCTGGGTTGAATGTACAATACCTCGTTGTGTATGCCCAGCGCCGCCGCCGTTCGCCGCGCCACGGGCGACTCGTCGAAGCCCTTTCCGGTATTGACGGTAAACGTCTGCAGCGACTCACCCACCTCGCGCGCCGCCTCAAGCGCCACCACGCTGCTGTCGACCCCACCCGATAGAAACACGCCCAGCGGCACGTCCGAACGCAGCCGCAAGCGCGTCGCCTCGCCCACCAGCGAGCGAACCTGCTCCATCGCCTCGGGGTAAGTCAAATCGAGCTTGGGCAAGAAGGTGGGTTCCCAGTAGCGCTGCGTTTGTATACCCCCGGGCCCGAACATCATCCAGTGCCCTGGCTCCAGGGCGTAGACACCCAGAAACACGGTACTGGGCTGAGGCACCACGCCCAGCGAAAGGTAATCGTAGATGGCCTGTTCATTCAGTTTCCAGCGTTCGCCGGCGGCCTGGGCTAGCGGGCGCAGCGCCTTCAGTTCAGACCCAAAAATTAGGCCGCCGGATGCAGGACGCATGTAATACAGCGGCTTCTTGCCAAAGCGGTCTCTTGCCAGAAAGACCCGCTCATTTTTGAGGTCATGAATGCAGAAGGCGAACATTCCCCGCAATTCGGACAGCATCTGGGGGCCACGTTCTTCAAAGAGATGCACCAGAACTTCGGTATCCGAGGCCGTTTGAAAGACATGGCCACGCGCTTTTAGGCCTGCTCTCAGTTCACGGTAATTATAGATTTCACCGTTGAAGACCACGGCCAGGGTACGGTCTTCGTTGTAAATGGGTTGCTGGCCGCATTCCACGTCGATAATGGCCAGCCGGCGCATGCCCAGATGACACCACTGCTCCTGATGAATGCCCTGGCCATCCGGCCCCCGATGCTTGATGGCCTGCAAGGCGCGGTGCAAAGCCGCCTGGCCCTGTTCCGGCTCCAGAGCAGGCACGGCAAAACCCCCCGCAATGCCGCACATGGTTAGCCTCTTCCTTGCCGTACCGCCTGAAAGACCGCGGCCAGGGTCGCCACCTGCGAATGCAGGCTGAAGCGCTCCTCGACCCTTTGCCTACCCCTCAGGCCTAGACCCCGGCCCAGATCGGGGAGGTCGAGCACCTGGCGCAGACGCTCTTCGAGTTCCGAGGCGTCACGCCCCAGAAAGCCGTTCAGGCCGTCTTCAATCACTTCGCGGTTGGCGCCGATGTCCGAACCCAGGCCCGGAATCCCCACCGCACCATATTCAATTAACTTGAACGCACATTTACCGCGCACATAGGCATCATCGAGGAGGGGCATTACCCCCACATTAAACCGCTGCAACTCCTCGACTTCACTCGAAAGTGACCAGCGCACAAAGGTGGCGCCAGCGGCTTCCACCTCGGCCTGAACATCTGGACTGGCAATCACGCGAAATTCTGCCCCGAACTGCTGGCAGACCTGGAGCAGGCCCGGCAAAAAGGGCAGCAGATACCGCCTGAAGGTCGAAGCCGTACCAATCCAGCCCACCACAGGCCGTTCACCAGGCTGTGGGGGAGGCCGCACGGCGTAATGTGCCGTGTCCACCACGGTGGGAATGACATACACAGGGACGCCCGGGGCCACCTTCCGCACGTAGTCTGCCAGATAGGCGTTGCCGACGGTGACCGCCGCGCTGGCCCGTAGAAGGTGGTCAATGGGATACCCGGTAAATACGGCGTCATCCATGTCAAAGACAATAGGCACGCCCGAGCGAATAAAGCCGGCATCGAAAAATCGCTGAGCAAAAGGGGCCGTTTGCCTGGAAATGAAAATAGCATCGTATTTGGTCTTGACAGAACGGGCTTGCAGGAGGCGGTCAAGACTTGCCACGGCCACCCGCGCCAGGACAAGAGGATGATTAGGACGCCCCAGAGTACGCAGCTGAAACGCTTGCGAGGTCAAAAAGGAACGAACATCAAGATGAATCCCGCGCTGACGCAACGGTTCAACAAATTGAAAGATGCGGTAGCGGGAGCTGGGGCCAGCAAGTGGATAGGGGGAAAGAGCAAGAATTTTCATTCTATTCTTTCCGATACCAATGCAGCATACATTTTTGAGTATTGCTCAAGTGCTAAGCCCGAACCGAAACGTTCTTTAACCCTAAATAAATTATTCTCTATTATTTTTTTTAGTTCTTCCTCGTCTATTTGTAGTATATCTTCAATCGCACCAACCAGAGAAAGCACATCTGGAGCAAATCTAAACACTATGAACCCGTCTAGCACTTCATCTAATTGCTGAATATTCGAAGCTAAAAGAATACAGCCGCTAGCAATAGCCTCAACGGCAGAAAAGCCAAAGCTTTCAGTAAGCGAGGGTAGGATGAAGAACCTTGACTTACTCATTAGCTCCGTCGCTTCATGAGTAACATGATTTACCGCAATATTAGGATTACCTTTCGACGCATAACATAACTCTTCATATAGTTCTCCGTAACCATATAGATGAAATTTTACATCCGAGTATCGACGGAGAATTAAATTCGCGGCTTCGATGACGATAGATGGATTCTTTTCGTTTGCGTACCTACCAATATATAAAAAATCAATTTCTTTATTAGAGATTTCACAATAATCATTAACATTAAGTGATTCTTCATTGAGCCAATTAGCAATTGGAACAGATTGAATCCTATAGTCCCTCAAGAGATGATGTGCCAAAGTTTTACTCACTGCAATACGCAATCCGACCCGCAATGCTAATGCTAATTCAAGCTTATTTTTAATTTTTTCCATTTTTCTATCTGAAATACCAATATATTGATGGAAAGTATATACGAATCTTCTCGGATACATTAATATCAGAGGGGCGAAAGAAATTATAGTCAATCTGCCATTTAAATGTACAATTGAATTACTAAATTCGTGTCTATTAATTATAAGCCTCACCCAGTTAAACAAAAAATTTATTCCACGAAAATCCATAGGAATTTGACCTTGGGGTATTTCAAATTTTGAACTAGGTTTCAAAATCATCACTTCAGAAAATATAGGCTTCATCAGAAGAGCAAGGTTATTAGCATAAGTCCAAACGCCAGAAGGTAGATCAGTTGATACAATAATTATCAGTTTTCTATTAATTTTTTCCATTATTTCCATCTCCTTCCGAATGACCGATTAACACTATATAGTACAAAGCGCCTATAATGGGATCTGCGAGGGTGCTTCCTGTTAAGCTAATAGATAGCATGCCTGTTAAAAAGATAAATTTTACACTACCTCTTTCAGAATTATAAATTAGAAGACATACGTAAATTATAAAAAGAAAGAGAGAAATTAGACCAAATATAGACAATAAATCTAGAAAATAGTTATCTGATGTCAAACCTACGAGAGCGTGAAATCGCAGTGTGCCGCTCCCAAAAAACAAAGTGTTAAAATTCTCAGCCCAAAGATCATAGCTATCTTTCCAATATACGAAACGGGTGAGAATAGAATCGTTAGAGTTAGTATCGGTCATGAAAGAATCACTGATTCTATCCAGTTTAATCTTTTCCGAAACATACGAATAAAGAAAGGCAACAGGGAGCGCATAAAATATAGGAGTAGTCGACCAAAAAGAAAATTGTTTAGCTCTTAAATTTTTAACTATTCTGTCGAACATAAGTAAAACGCTCATAATAACAAACGCCAGTAAACTACTCCTTGACTGGGTCAAAACTAAACCAAATAGACATATTAATAAGCAAAAAGAGTAATACAGAGAAAGCCTGTCCATAAGACGATTAAGACATAATGCGGCCGCTAGGCAAAGAAGGGCTCCCCACTCATTGTAGCTAGCTTGAGTTCCTAAACCATCGCCTCCGGCATAAGAAAAAGGCCCCGCAATTCTATGTAGGTTGGGAACGGTAAAAAATATAAGAATTGACGATAAAGCCAAAATAGATGATGTAAATACAAATACGCCATCTAAATCATATTTCTTACCATAGGCTAGGTTTACTATAGCAGGAGCCCACAATAAGGTAGAAAGAATTCGCAGATTTTTTGAAATGTCTAGACCGAACTCGGAAAATAAAAAATAATTCATGCAAGAAGATATAAACCACAAAATAGCTAAAATAAAAAGAATTATCGAAGATAATTTAATTTTTAAATCTCTGTTGAGAAAAAATGAGCTAAAATAGCAAATTAATAATAGTATATCAGAAAAACGCAAAAATCCTATACTAAGAATTGGATTCAATATCAATGATGCAGGCAAAATACCCATGTAGAAATAGGGTGATTTAAGCACTAGCAAATCTCATATTTCTCCCTAAAGTTTTTTAGGGTCGATTCATCAGTATGATTTGTTTTGAAAGAATCTATAATTGCGGGAAAGTAAGCTCTTCTAACAATTTTTTGATCAACATTGCGCTTTAAAATTTTGCTAAATAAATATCCAAAACCTCCTGAAGATATAATTAAAGAATATACTCCAAATGCAAGCAGCCATAAAGAGCTAACAATAAAACTATTATTTCTTTTAACAAAAATAATCTTTGAGAGCATACCAAGGTACAAATAATCCGTGCGATTTGGATGATGTGAACCATGTGCATCATGATATAAAATCAGTCTTGGGTCATAAATAAGCTTCGCTCCACTCTGTCGCAGCCTTAAACAGTATTCCCAATCTTCTTTTCCGAAAAAATAGGCTTCAGATAGGTATCCAATTCGCTCAATAGATCTTCTAGGTATACACATAAAGGCCCCAGATATGAAAGATCGCTCATTCTCCAGATCATATTGACCAGTATCAACCTTACCATAACCAAAGTATTTGATATTTCCAAGAGAGTCGACACTTCCTCCAACGCTCCAAATTTTATTTGTATCAGGCCAGTTCAGAATCTTGCCCCCCATTATACCAATAGTTTTATCTTCCGAGAGCCGCTTTTGTATATAAGTAAAATCAATGCTATATATTCGGCAATCGTTATTCATAAGTATCATAACTTCGCAGCCATCATCATAAGCAGCCTTCAAAGCACGATTACACCCTGCGGCAAAGCCGAGATTACTGCCATTTTCAATAAATGAAACATTATCATAGTGTTTAAATTTTTCCTTCAATAATAATAGAGATGTATCTATAGAGCCATTATCGGCCAGGTAAATAGTAATTGGCTGCCCTATAAGCGACAACATCAAACTCTCACTATCATCAAAACTGTTCCAATTCAGTATTACAATACCAACTTTGTACATATGCACGATACCTCCCTATCTTATAGAAAATTTAAAGGGCCACAGTCCACTTCTTACGGTTTGTATTGACATTATCAGCAGATTAAGAGACTCAAGCATTACCACACCTAATGCATAACCAATCACACCAAATCTCATTCCAAAAAATAGGATAAATGGTATACCAATAGCAACTGAAACAAGGATTGAGACTGTTATGACATCTTCTCTACCTATAGAATTTAACCAAAAAGACCCCAATGCATACATTATAGAAATAGGGATCATAACAAGTGAGTATACTGTTATTACTCTTTTTACTTCATCGTATTGTTGGCCAAAGAGTAAGTCTACAATAGGACTACCAAATACACGTAGAATAATCACATATAGCAGATTAAGAAATAACAATATAAATCCAAGTCGGGTAACTAAATACTTTTTCTTTTCCCATTCAGATATTTTTATTAGTTTACCGTAGTAAGATTTAACTCCAGTATCGTTTACAACATTAATAGCTTTACATAATTTTTCACTGTTTGAAAAAACGGCTGCCGCCGATGCTCCAAGAAGCACATAAACTATAAAGCTGTTTAGGGCGGTATATAAGCTAATTACAATTCGATTTAAAATTAGTCCCCGGCTATCATACGAAAAACGGAAAACTTCACTCATAATAAAATCGGATCGTTTAAATCCATTTTCTAGAAATACCGTATAATTTGCGATTAAACTGTATAAAGAAAATAATACTACGTAAAGCGGAATGAGAAATTTAATGTCGATCACTTCTATAGATATAAAAAAGCTAATTAATAATATAGAGATCTGTACGACAAAGTCGGCCATAATTATAATATGGAGCCTATCTTTATATATATAAAACCAAGTTGGAATAAAACCTTGCGCAATACCAAGAATAATTCCATAAAAAATAGTATCAGCAGGAAAACTCGAAAATAAAGCAAAGACTAAACCAAATATCATCACGATAATCGAAGTCAAAAATTTAACAGAAAAAACTAGTGCTGATATATTATTTAGGCTGCCTTCATTAGCTAAACGAGGGGCAGAAATGTTTGTTCCAAACTCAACAATGAGAAAGATCCAAGCAGCGAAAGACAACATAGCAGCATAGGAACCCAAAAAATCTCTTGAAAGACTATGACTTAACAAAGAAAGACTCAGAAAGGGTACAATGGTTCTTAAACCAGAAAATATAATATTCCTAAATAGCATGATTTCTATAAGCCATCCTTACCTAGCCCTTATCTTCATGCCACAAACCCACACCAAATATGTCCCAACTTAGCCGGCCTTCGTTCGGGTCTTCCAGATTGAACTGGGCGTCCATGGTATACAGCAGCGTGGCTCCCTGATCACCTGCCTGATACCCGTGGGCCACGCCACTGGGAATATGCACCAGCGTGGGCTGCTCGCCACTGAGCACGAGCTTGCGTCTGGTGCCCAGTGTGAGGCTGTCGGCGCGGCAGTCCACCAACCAGATCATCAGTTGCCCTTGCAGCACACACCAGATCTCGTTCTGCTCTTCCTTGACATGAATATGAAAGGCATTCATGCGGTTGGGCGCGGCCCATGAAACGCTGATCTGGCGAGGAACAAGTGCACCGGGCAGTTGCTGAACCCCCTGGTCGTTCAGGCGCAGATATTCCATGAAGGCGCCGTTCTCGCTTCTGTTCTTTCGCAGCGGATGCGTCCAGACCCCTTCAATTTGCGGTGCGGCAGGATAAGACTCAAACGTCAGGGCCTCGGCGTAAGGCGCGGCAAGTTTTATGGTGTGGTCAGGCATACTGTTTCTCCAGGCTTATTCTCCTCAGATACTGACCGTACCTGTTCTTGGCCAGTTTCTCGGCCTGGGCCAGCAGGGCATCGGTGCTGATCCAGCCACTGCGCCAGGCGATCTCTTCGGGCGAAGCGACCTTGAGGCCCTGGCGGTGCTCGATGGTCTGAATGAATAGGCTGGCTTCCAGCATGCTTTCATGGGTGCCGGTGTCCAGCCATGCGAAACCGCGCCGCATCAGTTGCACGTCGAGTTGTTGGCGATTCAGATACACGCTGTTCACATCCGTGATCTCCAGTTCACCCCGCGCCGAGGGCTTGATCCCCTTCACGATATCCACGACCTGTTCATCATAGAAGTACAGACCTGTGACCGCGAAATCAGATTTGGGTTTCTGCGGTTTCTCTTCAATAGAAAGCGCTTTCCCTGTGTCATCGAAGTCCACGACACCATAACGCTCCGGGTCGCCCACCTGATAGGCGAACACTGTTGCGCCGGTGGTTCTGGTATTGGCGTGGTGCATCAGATCCGATAGGTCGTTGCCGTAAAAAATGTTGTCTCCCAGAATCAGCGCACTAGGCTGGCCCTTCACAAAGTCCTCTCCGATCAGAAAGGCCTGTGCCAGGCCCTCGGGTTTGGGCTGCACCGCGTACTGAAGGTTGAGGCCCCACTGCCGGCCGTCTCCGAGCAGTTGCTCGAAGCGCGGCGTGTCCTCGGGGGTGGAGATGATCAGGATGTCACGCATCCCCCCCAGCATCAGGGTGGTCAGGGGGTAGTAGATCATCGGCTTGTCGTAGATGGGCAGCAGTTGTTTACTGACCGCCAGGGTAGCCGGGTAGAGGCGCGTGCCGCTTCCACCGGCCAGGATGATGCCCTTTCGGCTGACCATCCCATGTTCCGGTATCTGTGCCGGCATCTGTTTTATCGTCATTGTGCGCCGCCCTCGGCCAGCCGCTGGGCGTACTGCCGGTCGTAATATTCACGAAATTCACCACTGCGAATGGGCGACCACCACCACTCGTTCTGGGCATACCACTTCGTCGCTTCGGCCACGGCTTCCTTTGGATCGTAGCGGGGCTCCCAGGCCAGGCGGCGCAGCTTCTCCACGTTCATAGAATAGCGGCGGTCATGCCCCGGGCGATCGGCCACGTGTTTCACCAGCGCGTAGTCTTTGCCCAGGGTGGTCAGGACAATGTCGACCATTTCCAGGTTGGTCATTTCACGGCCTGTACCGACGTTGTACACCTGGCCCGCTTCGCCCCTCAGCAAAACGGTTTCTATGCCAGTGCAGTGGTCATACACGTGCGCGTAGTCGCGCATCTGCTGGCCATCTCCGTAGACGGGCAAAGGCTCACCCAGCAGGGCGTTGGTGCTGAACAGCGGAACGGCCTTTTCGGGGTACTGATAGGGGCCGACGTTGTTGGCGCCGCGGGTGATGGTGACCGGCAGTCCGTAGGTGATGAAGTAGGCCTGGACAAGCTGGTCGGCCGCCGCTTTGCTGGCGGCGTAGGGACTGCGGGGAGCCAGTTCGTCTGTCTCGACACTCTGATGCCCGTCACGGATATGGCCATAGACCTCATCGGTACTGATGTGATGAAGGCGAATGCCCAGTTCACGAACCACCTCAAGCAGCACGTGGGTACCACGCACATTGGTCTCGGTGAACACCAACGGCCCAAGAATGCTCTGATCGACATGGGTCTCGGCGGCAAAATTGACGATCAGATCTATGTTTTTCGTCTGGCAGGTCTGGCGCACAAGCGCCAGGTCACCTATATCACCCACGACCAACTCCAGACGTGGGTCGTTCCAGAGGTCGTGGAGATTCTCACGGCGCCCCGCATAAGTCAGTTTGTCGTAAACGACCACCTGATCCTGGGGGTGTTGGCCCAACCAGTAGCGCACAAAATTACTGCCGATGAAGCCGCATCCGCCTGTTACGAGAAGGTTCATGTTTTCTGGGTCTCCGTTGAATTGGGTTCGTAGCTGTACCCGTAGCCGTAGCTGTAAGCACTGTCGTCGGCATTGGATTTATTGATAATGAAGCCCAGCAGGTTGACGCCGGCATGCTCGGCACGCCGCAGAGCGCTGCGGATGGCCGTCATTTTGGTCTGACCGTGCTCCACGACCAGCAGGACACCGTCGGCATGCTTCCCAAGAACCAGACCGTCCACCAGGGCCAGCAAAGGAGCACTATCGATCAGTACGATGTCGAACTGTTGCCGCCACAGAGTCAGGGCGTGGCCGATGTCAGCCCTGTTCAGGACGCCCAGGCTGTCCTGAACGCCTCGGCCGGCGGGCAGGAGAGAGATGTTGGGCGCCACTTCCAGCACCTGCACATTCTCTGGGCTGGTCAAGGCTTCGGGGGTGGTTCGGGCACCGCCTTGCCCCACCAGCTGCTGCCACTGGCCCTGATCGTTGAATTTGCGCCAGACGTTTTCCTGAGTCCCGCGACGCAAATCGGCGTCCACGATCAGCACCCGCTGGCCGTTGGAGGCGAACCCATCAGCCAGCGTGGCTGTGGTGCTGGTCTTTCCTTCGCCTGGAGCGGTACTGGTCACCATGACGATAGGGCGGTTCTTATCTTTCAGCAGGGTCATCAGATTGACCCGCAAGAACCCCAACGCCTCGTAAGAACCACTTTGCCGGGCCGCGCGCACAATGCCTAACATCAGGGTGCTGCGCTGGCGCAGGCGCGGCAAGACCCCCAGGGTAGGAAGGCCCAGCGGCAACAGGTCGTCTTCAAGCCGGATGGTCCGGTCCGTGACCGTCAGAAGGGCACTGATGCTTATGGCCAGCAGCAGCCCCAACACCCCCGCCAGCACAGCGTTTCTAAGGGGTTTGGGGGCCACTGCCCGGCCTGGCGTGACCGCGTCGGACAGCGGGCTGAGGACGCCGTTAGCCGACACTTCCAGGATATTGACCTGCGCCAGGTTGCCCTCGAGAGTGGCCCTTCTGGCAATCAGGGTTTCGCGTTCTACCCGGTTGGTGGTGGCGTCCAGCTGGGTATCGATCTGCTGAAGCTGGGCACGAAAACCAGTCTGTGCTCTTTTGATCTGTTGCAGCGCACGGTTGACATCCCAGTTCAACAGGGCCTTGGCGCTGACGTTGGCCAGGGTGCGGGCCGCGGCAGGTGTTCTGGCGCTGGCGCGCACGGTATAGATGCCGTTCCCGTAATTGTCGAGTCGCGCGGTCAGGCTGAGGGTTCTGAGCCGCTGAGCACTCAACTCGCCGGTCAGCGCGCTGATCAGGCGGGCCTTTTCCTCCTGGGGAATATCAGGGGTCTGGCGCACATTCTGGATGACGTCCTGAATCACGGGGGTGCTCTGAAGCGCCTGGGCCAGCGCCCCTTCCGGCAAGGGCGGGGCTTTGACACTGGCATTACCGAACACAGCGTCCTGGGGTTGACTCTGAACGTTGGCGGCAATCAGATTGCTGCTGGCCTGATACACCGCCGGTTGCCGTGCCGACCAGGCATAAGAGATCAGCATAAGCAGCAGTGCCGAGCCGAGAATGAATTGCCAACGCCGTTTGAGACCTCGCCAGAGCACATTAAGGTCAACTTCCTGCTGTTCCCGAATTTCATTGGTCATGTCCGCCTCATCGCTCGGCCCGTTCAGCTCTGCAGTTTCAGTATATGCCGCCCCCTAGAGAGACGACGACAATCCTCATTGGAGCCACCTATCTATGAAAACTCCATGAGTATAAGAGGCCAGTGCGTTTCTTCGATCTGTGCAAACTATGATTCGGAATCAGTTTGGGGCGTATAAAATAGAATGTATCGTCTTTTGAACCCTTCTCACAAAAGATACCCATATATTCTTAATTCAAAACTCATATTATTAAAAAGTCCTATAGCCGTACGAGACCTCTGGTCTGAGCCCCAACGCTACCGACTGGGAACCCCAACAAGGAGTCACCATGCATAAAATTCTTTTGACCGGCGGTACAGGTCGCCTGGGCCAGGAACTCCAGCGCCTGATTCCGGGCATTCAGGCGCCTGGCCGTTCAGAACTGGATGTGACCAGTGCCGACCGAACGCTCGAGTTGATCCAGCAGGCCCGGCCGCAGCTCATTGTTCATGCCGCCGCCTATACCAATGTTGGCCAGGCAGAACAGGAACGCGAGCGCTGCTGGCAAATTAACGTCGCCGGAACCCGCCACGTGGCGCTGGCGGCTAACATGATTGGGGCAAAACTGCTCCATATCTCGACCGATTACGTCTTCAGCGGCGAACAGGGCAACTACCGCGAAACGGATACTCCCGGCCCGGTGGTCAATTTTTACGCCCTAACGAAACTGGTGGCCGAGGAAGCCGCGCGCCTGGCCAGACAGCACCTGATTGTCCGCACCAGTTTCCGTCCCCGTGAATTTCAGTATCCGGTGGCGTTTGCGGACGTGTTTACCGGACAGGACTATGTTGATGTGATTGCCCCACTCATCGCCGAGGCAGTTCTTCACGCCGACCAGATTCCGCACGAGCTGCTGCATATCGTCACCGAGCGCAAAAGCGTGTATGAGCTGGCACGCAGACGCAATCCAGCCGTGCGTCAGGGCAGCAGGGCGGACGTCAAGGTGGTGTTGCCGGCTGACGTTTCACTGAATACTGAGCGCTGGCAGGCCCTCAGGGGGACGTGGCAACCGGCTGAAACCGCCAGCGACGAATAAACAGGTTACGATCCGCCAGTTCCTTGAAGTACGGATTAGTGAGGGTGATGCTGAGGGGTTGCTCCCCCACCGGCACCCGAACCAGTTGCCGCATGGCGCCCGCGTGCAAGGTTTTGATCAAGCGCCCTCCCTGTTCGATGGTCAGGACAGGAAAGCGGCCTGCGCCACTGCGCCCGACGGCTTTAAATTGAAGTTGCCCCGCCGAGCATGGCTGAACAGTCAGCGTTGCATGTGACGTGAAGACGGTCGCCGCGGCCCATCTCTCCCCGGTATTGGGGGGCAACTGCACGGCTTTCACGCCGGTGCAGGGTGCACCCACCAGCCTGATCTCCTCCAGAACAGCCGACCGAACTTCCGAACGGTAGTAATCGTTCAGGTAGGCCAGCCGCAGCAGCCCCGCCTCAGGCAGAGCGAGCTCCAGCGTCTGCCGCTGCACGGCAGCATCAATCCGCGCGATCTCGCGGCTGTTGAGAAACACGTGCAGGCGCGGCTTTTCATCTCCCGCCTCCCGGCCCTGCACCTCCAGAGTGAGGCGGCCCGCCTGGCACAGCCGGGTTTCGATCCAGGACACCCCTTTAAAAGCGAAGCCCTCTGCATCTGGCAGCACCCCATTCGGATCCCGCTGAAAACCGGTGGTGAACTGCGGCGGCGCAGTACATGGGGCGGCGCCGGCCTGCACAGAGGCGACCGCCAGCCCCGCCGGTTGCACAGGCCAGACACTGAGCCAGGCCAACAGTGCAGCGGAGGTTGCCGCCACCAATACTGACAATGCAAGAGTCCCGAACACCTTCATGGTCGTCGTTTGACCTCCCAGTGGTAGACCGCCAGAGGTTGCAGCCCCCTGGACGGCTGGGCATACACCAGCAGCTCAAGGCGTTGAGAAGGTACCGCCGCCAGACTGGGAATCTCCCACTGGATCATGGGCGACTGGTCAGAGGTCACCCCAAACACGCTGGTGCGCAGGGGACGGCAAGTGGGGGTGCAGGTATTCAGGGCCGCCATGTATTGTCCTGGCGGCAACCTGAACTGGACGAAGACGGGGTAATCCTTGATGGACGAGACACGCTGCATGGCCAGCAGGGTCTGGATCTGTACCTGCTGGCCCGGCCCTTGCTTGCCACCGACGCCAGGCCAGCCCAGCAGCAGCACCGGCACAGAGAGCAGCAGGGCCGGCAAAAGCGTTCCCAGGGCCAGGGCGCCCTGAAGTCTTTCGGTCTTCATGTTCACCAGCTGCGTTCCGGCCACCAGCCAGAACAGCTCGGCCGAAAAGGGACTGGGAACCAGCAGGGTGTTGTCCGTGATGCTACTGACCAGCAGACCCATGACCACGGCTGCCGCCAGCGGCTCCGGGCGCGCCCGCACGAACGAAGCGGTCACCACGCTGCCTAGCAGCAGCAGGAGACCCGCCAGACCCGCCGGCCCGGTCTCGGCGAGCTGCTGCAAGATCGCGTTGTGCGCGATCAGCCACGGTTGTCCCAGGGTACTGAGCCAGCCGGGACAGGTGGACTGCTGCTGCCGGGTGGTGTTCACGTCGAACAGCAAACATTGCTCCGGTTCGCTCAGGTAATTGCCCAGGCGGTAACTGCCGACCCCGTTCAAGGGGAACTCATGAATGACTGTCCGGGTATTGCGCCACACCACTTCCCGGCCACTTACGTCCACCTGCACCAGCCGGCCAAGCGCCTGCACAGTGTCACGCGACCCGACCATCACCCCGCCGGCCACCGCCACTACGCCCACCGTGACCAGCAGAAAGTAACGCTTGCGGCGCAGCAGAACCAAGCCGGACAGGACACCGACCAGCGCGGCCAGCAGGGGCCCTCGACTCCCCGACAGTAGCAGCACGACCAGCGCCAGAATGCCCAGAGGAACGCGCCAGTACCAGCGGCCCGCACTGAACAGGGCCAGCCACACCGCCACGGCCCCCGCCAGGCCCAGCGTCACGGAAGTCATATACGGGTGATTCAGGCGGTAAACGAAGAAGTCCACCTGGTTGAACAGGTTCGTGGCGATGGCTGTTAAGAACACCGCCGCCAAGCCCCAGGCCAGCGGGCGCGTCCTTGCGGCCGAACCGAGCAGCGCCCCTGTCCCGATCAGGCCCAGGATCAGTAAGGTGCGTCCCAGGGCCAGCACGCTGGCCAGCAGCGGCTCGGGGGCAAACAGGGCTGGCAGCTGTTGACTGAGGGCATAGAAGCCTAGAATCCAGAGAGTAAGGGAGGGCAATTTTTTGAGGCCTGGCAGCCCGAGCAGCGCCAGAGTAGACAAAACGTAAAGGGGGGCCAGGAAAGCCAGCCAAACCGGAATCCACCTGGGCGGGACGGAGTCCGGAACATCTGGGGTCGAGGCGGCTGTCACCCGTGGACTATAGCGGGATTCGCTATGGGCGCCCCGCCAGACCACCGGGGGGGGGCGTGGATCGGGCTGAACTGGCCAGGAGGACACCAACGCTCAACTGAATGCCGCCAGGCGGCGAATGCACTGCCGTTCAGTACAGAAAAGCTTCACGCACTTTTCTTCCACTTCCCTTTGCTGCGGTAACCGACTTTATTGCCGGTCTGGGCGGTGCGGGTTTTGACCTGTTCATCGTCGTAGCGCAACATCACGGCCAGGCGGGCACGGCTGATGATGTGGTGAGGATGCTTGGGGACGAACGCCGTCACGATGTCCACGTGGCCGTCGCGGTAGTGCTGCACCACCGCGTGAAGGGGGAGTTTCACGCCGTGCGCCTCAAAGTACCCGCACACCAGCCAGCGGTGGTCTTCGGGGTAGACGGCGCGGACACGACCGGCCAGCAGTACGTGCAGGATGTCGTGTTCCAGAAAGCCTTCGGCGCGGGCATGCTGGATGGCGTGCGGGCAGATGTGGTATCGGCTGTCGTAAACAGCGTCGCGGAGTCTGGTGTGGGCGCGTTTCAGGCTGAAATCGTCGGTGGCGATGCCATTCAGTTCCACTTCCCGCTGTGGTTTCAGGGGGGTGCTGGTTTGGGCACGGGCAGGTGGAGGGGTGGGCGTGCGCCGGGCGGCTTTCTCAGCGCGGGACAACTGGGCGCGCAGAGCCAGCAGGTTATTTCCGGCCTGCACGCCTTTGCTTTGCCCTTCCTGCTGGGGTTTGGCCGGCTGGGGCCTGGTGGCCCGTGGGGACGTTCCCTGGCCTGGTTTCACGGTGTGTCTGGTCATGAACCTCACCTCCCGGAGAACTGCTGCTGCCTGCTGCGTTGCTCCGGGTTGGCGGTGAGGTCTGGCGTGCCTTCCCTGAAAACAAAACGCCCCTCAAACACACTTTATGGTGTTCGTGGGGAGGCAGGCAACGTACCCTGTTCAGGGCATGGGCCGAGCATAGCACAGCGCGGGGTGAGCTTGCGGTGAGACACGCTCCTGACACCTTCTGCGGCTTTCTTTAGGCTGGAAGGACATTGAATTTAGTCGTGAAGCCTTTTCGCCTTCTGGAGGTTTGTTCATGATTCGCTCAATGCAGGTCACGGATTTGCCAGACGTTCTGGCCTTGTTGCACTGGATGGACGCTGCGCCGGAACGCGAGGTGTTCGCCCCAAGTGCGCGCGACGGGCAGGAGTTGCAACTGGACTGCGAGGACAGCACCTGCCTGGTCGACGCTGGCGAGGACGGCGTGGTGGCTTACTGCGCCATTGCGCCTTTCCGGGATGGGATGGTGCTGGAGGGCCCACTCAGCGAATCCGGTCAGGTGGCGGGCCTCCTGAAGAAGGCGCTGGAGCAGGCCGAGGGCCTGCCCGTGTACGCTTTCTGCTCGCGCGAGAATACCCCCGTGCGCGACGCGCTGGAGGCGGCCGGCCTGACGCCCATGCACAGCACGGCCTTCTACACGGCGCCGCTGTCTCACTTTAAGGAAACAGACGTGCCGGACGGTTACGCCCTGACAAACGCGCTGTCCATCGCGGATTACCGCGCCCTGTACAGGGCCGCCGAGGACGCCTGGGCAGGGCGCCTGGACTGGATGCCGGAACAGTTCGACGCGCATTTCGCGCGCGAGGACGTGAAACTGGTGGCCCTGACGCGAAACGGCAAGCCCGCCGGGTTCGCGGAACTGGAATTCCACCCGGACGACGCCCGCGCCGAGGTGACGTACCTGGCCGTTCACCCCGCCGAACGTGGGCAGAAGCTGGGCCGCGCCCTGCTGAACCTGGCTGCTGCCGAGGCCGCCAGGCACCCGGAACTTCGCACCCTGCGCACGCGGGCGCATGACCACATGAAGGCCGCCCGCACGCTTTACAGCCACCTGGGTCTGCGTCATAGCCGCAGCGTCGTGACCTACTTGTTGGAAGGGGACGAGGAAGCCTGAAGGCCAACACCACCCCGCACACGAAGGCGTCAGAGGGGCCGAATGTCACGCTGGATCACCTGATCGTGGCCGCCCGCACCCTCCAGGAAGGCCGGGCGTGGCTGGAAGGTCGCCTGGGCGTTCCCCTGCAACCCGGTGGAGAGCACGAGACCTTCGGCACGCACAACGCCCTGCTGTCCCTGGGGCCGGGGGCTTACCTGGAAGTCATCGCGGTGAATACGGCTGCGCCCAGGCCACAACGCCCACGCTGGTTTGCGCTGGACACGCCCGAGTTGAACGCGAAACTCCGCGCCGGGCCGCAACTGATTCACTGGGTGGCCGCCGTACAGTCCCCCCTTTCAGGCGCACTGGAACTCTCACGCGGAGCCAACCGCTGGCAGCTCATCGTTCCCGACGACGGCAGCCTGCCCACGCCGGGCGCGGCCCCGACCCTGATTCACTGGCGCACGCCCCCGCCGCCCACCACCCTGCCGGACGCGGGCGTGCGCCTGCTGGAATTGCAACTGGGTACGCCCGAACCGGATCGGCTACGCGGCATCCTGAACGGCTTGAACTTCCACGGAGACGTGACCGTGTATGACGCCCCGCAAGTCGAGTTGAAAGCCCGGCTGGAAACCCCGAGCGGCCTGGTGGATTTGTGAGCCGAGCAGCAAACCAATGGCCGACAGCCCCGCACCAATGTGCCGGGGTTATTTTGCGCGACGATCAGAACCGCATCCTGACGGTCAGGCAGGCCTACGATCTGCGCCTATGGGGCGTGCCGGGCGGTGTGGTCGACCCCGGCGAAACGCCGCACAGGGCCGCCGTGCGCGAAGCCCTGGAGGAGATCGGCGTACATGTCGAACTGACGGGCATCATCGGCAGCTACCTGTTGATGGGCGGCGGCTGGCCGGACATTCAGGCCTATATGTTCACCGCGAACATCACCGCTGGCACACCGCGCGTCGTGGACAAAAGGGAAATAGCCGCGCTGGAATGGCGTTCGCCAGCCGATCTGCCTTCTCCCCTGCTGCCGGACGTCGCTGCCGCACTGGAGGACTTACGGATGGGACATGCTGGAGCGGTTCGCGGCGTGACCCGTCAACTCGACCTGGGCCGGGTTCCCCTGTGACTTCTGGGCACACGGCGGATTACATTGCTGATTTACGCGCGCTGATCGGCGACCATCCGCTGAATTTGATGGGCGCGGCAGCCATTCTTCTGGATGCGGAAGGGCGTGTGCTGTTGCAGAAACTGGCCTACCGCGACGTGTGGGGCCTGCCAGGCGGCCTGTGCGAACTGGCCGAGGCGCCAGAGGACACGCTGCGCCGCGAGGTCTTTGAGGAAACCGCCCTGACGGTACACGCGGCCCAGTTGCTGACGCTGCTGACCACCCCGCTGCGCACCCTGCCGAACGGGCATCATACGCACTGCGTCCAATTCCATAGGATTGAGGAAAAACGCCCCAATCCTATTTCATTTCCCGCAGCGCGTATTTTTTGCTTCTCCCTCCGGTCGGGTTATATCGCCCAAAACAAGCGATATCACCGCAATTGGTATCAGGCAGCGTTCTACACGGCCCTGTACCTGGTGACCGGGTGGGAAGGCGAGCCCGTGGCCGACGGCGTGGAGAGCGGTGAACTGCGGTTCTTCGCCGCGCACGAGTTACCGGCGCCGCTGCGCGGAGTGGCCGGCCAGTGGGCCGCCGAGTGGCTAAGGCAAAGGATTTGACACATGCGGCCATCCGGCCTGCTTCACTGACGCCTGAACTTCACCCCTGACCTGCCGGGCGGCGACGCGTATCCTGTAGCGCATGACGGACACGCCCTCCACCCCCGACGCGGCGGACAGAAAGCCGATGGTCGCGCCCAATTTCATTACGGAAATCATCGAGAAGCACCTGGAGGAGGGGAAGTACCCCACGGTCGTGACGCGGTTTCCGCCTGATCCGAGTGGGTACGCGCACCTGGGGCATATTTTCGCTTCGTTTCTGGATTACCGCACGGCCGCGCAGTACGGTGGGAAATTCAACCTGCGCATGGACGACACGAACCCTGAGCTGGTCAAGCAGGAGTACGTGGACAGCATGGTGGACGACCTGAAGTGGATGGGGCTGGACTGGGAAGACCGGCTGTACTATGCCAGCGATTACTTTGGCCGCTACTACGAGTACGCCGAGCAACTGGTGCGGCAGGGAGACGCCTACGTGGACAGCGTGAGTGCGGCGGAAATGTCGCGCCTGCGCGGGAATGCCCATACGCCGGGGACGCCCAGCCCCTACCGTGAGCGGAGTGTAGAGGAGAACCTGGATTTGCTGCGCCGCATGAAGGCCGGCGAGTTCGAGAACGGCGCGCACGTGCTGCGGGCGAAGATCGACCTGAGCAGCCCCAACATGAAGCTGCGCGACCCGGTGCTGTACCGCATCGTGAAGCACCCGCACTTCCGCCAGGGCGACGCGTGGTGCATCTACCCCGCCTACGACTTCGAGCACCCCCTTCAGGACGCCATCGAGGGCGTGACGCACAGCATGTGCAGCCTGGAGTTCGTGGACAACCGCGCCATCTACGACTGGCTGATGGAGAAACTGGCCTTCGATCCGCGCCCGCACCAGTACGAGTTTGGCCGCCGGGGCCTGGAATACACCATCACCAGCAAACGCAAGCTGCGCCGGCTGGTGCAGGAAGGCAAGGTGAGCGGCTGGGACGACCCGCGCATGCCCACCATCCGTGCTCAGCGGCGACTCGGGGTAACGCCTGAGGCCATTCGGCACTTCGCGTCTCAGATTGGGGTGAGCCGCACCAACCGCACGGTGGACATTGCCATGTACGAGAATGCCGTGCGCGACGACCTGAACCACCGCGCCCCGCGTGTGATGGCGGTGCTCGATCCTATCAAGGTGACGCTCACAAACCTGAACGCTGGGCAGACCCTGAGTCTTCCCTACTGGCCGTTCGATGTGGTGCGCGACAGTCCCGACGGTCTGGTGGCCCTGCCGGGCGGCGAGCGCGTGGCCCCCGAACAGGCCGTGCGTGACGTGCTGCTCACCCGCGAGATCTACATCGAGCGCGACGACTTCAACCCCGAGCCGCCCAAAGGCTACAAACGCCTCACACCCGGCGGCACGGTGCGCCTGCGCGGAGCCGGCGTTATTCGCGCCGACGACTTTCAGACGGACGACGCCGGACAGGTCACGCACATTCACGCCTCGCTGCTGGGCGAGGATGCCAAAGCAGGCGGCGTGATTCACTGGGTCAGCGCCGAGAAAGCCCTGCCCGCCGAATTTCGCCTGTATGACCGCCTTTTCCGCGTGCCCCACCCCGAGGGCGAGAACGAAGCCGATGACGACGACAGCGCCGGCATCTCCGAACACGACGCCGAGCAGGCGCAGACGCCTGTAGACGCCGGGTACATGCGCTACCTCACGCCGGACAGCCTGCAAGTCAGACGGGGGTTCGTGGAGCCCAGCGTCCTGAGCGACCCGTCCGACACCCGTTACCAGTTCGAGCGTCAGGGCTACTTCTGGCGCGACCCGGTGGACAGCAAAGAAGACGCGCTGGTGTTCGGGCGAATCATCACGCTGAAAGACACCTGGGCCAAGGAACAGAAGGCAGAAGGCGCAAAGCAGTCGGCGAAAAAGGCTCCTTCCAACCTCGCGGGGGACGCGAAGGGCATTTCAGGCGAAGGCCGGGCCGAGGCGCAGAAAGCTCAGCCTAAACAGCCTTCCCTTTCCCCTCAGCAGGAGGCTGAGGTCGCGCGCCTGACCGCTCTGGGCGCGGCCGAAGCCGACGCGCGGACGCTGGCGAAGGATGACGCCTTGCTGACCTTTGTGAAAGGAGCCGTACAGGACGCTTCTTTTGCTCAGGTAGCGTCGTGGATCGTGAATGACCTCGCGGTGGGGGTGCGGGCAGGCGACGTGAAGGTGAAGGCCGCCGACCTCGCGCCGCTGGCCCGGATGCTGGCAGAGGACAAAATCACCACCCGCGTGGCCCGCGACGCGCTGGCCCGCGCCGCCGCTTCCGGTGACGCGCCCGCCGCCATCATCGAGCGCGAGGGCCTGAACGCGGGCCTCAGCGACGAGGACTTGCAAAAAGCCATTGAGGCCGTGCTGAACGCCAACTTGGATAAGGTAGAAGCTTACCGTGGCGGCAAAACCGCCCTGATGGGCTTCTTCACCGGGCAGGTCATGCGCTCCACAGGTGGGAAGGCCCAGCCGCAGAAAGTGGCGGAGGCGTTAAAAGCCGCCCTGGAAGGGTGAAGGAAGGCGCGCCGCTTCTGCGTCGGCTTTAACAACCGAGCGCAACAGGGCTGCTGTCGGACATGGGTTCCTCGTCCGACAGCACAGTGTCGGAGTGAGCCGGTGTTGTCCTGAAAGGGTTTGTTCGGGCTGGGCCGGCTGATCTGCTGCCCCAATTTGCCACCAGAAAGTCCACTTAGAAAACCGCTGCTGTGCGATCCACGGCGCGTGGTCGGCGCTTTTATTGATCGCCGGGTCGACCCGCCGCGACGTTAATCAGCGGTTAGTAAGAGAAGCGAAATGCTCAACGGATTACCGTGAGGCTGTCAAGTCCCTGGCGGTACGCCGCACCATTTCAGAAGAACACGTCACAGAGGGATTTTTCACACTCTCCATACCACCGCTCGGGGGAAGCAGCGAGACCAACTTATGGCTAAGGTAAATCAATGAAATTCCTGTTCATCGTCCTGCTTATTATCGCCGCGGCCATTGTCCTGCTGCGTCTGCGCCGCGTCGCGCGTGACCGCAGCGAAGCGCCGGGCACGGCCCCCGTTCAGCCGGACAGCTATGCCCAGCCGCCCGGCACCAACGTCCTGGCCGAGGAGACCGACGCCCGCCCGGAAGTGGCCGCCACGGCCCTGGCCGCCGCCCGCGCCAGTGTGGCCCAGGACATCCCCGACGAGGTGCTGGCCGACGTGCTGCTGGATACCACGCCCCAGCAGGCCGCCCGTCTGTTCGCCGGAGTCTCGCAGGACGTGATGGCGGGCGCCATCGGCCAGCAAACCCAGGGAGTGCATTTCGAGGGGCAGGCCCAGGCGGACGACCTGGCGCGCCTGAGCAACCTGTCCAGCGCCGTGGACGACCTGGACATCTGGAATTTCGGGGACGACTCCGGCAACAAGTCGGCCTGAAGGCAACGACTTCTTTTTCACCAGTGTGCCCCGGCGGCTCATGCTCATTGGCGTGAGTGAAGCCGGGGCCTTCGCCGTTATCATGGGCAGCATGACCCCCGAACCTGTCCGGCGCGCCCTGCTGAACATCCGCAGCGGGGGGCAGCAGTTGAAGGTGGACATCCTGCGTTCCGGCCTGGTGCGCCTGACGGTCACGGGCCGCGGGGGCGGCGAACTGCTGTGCGAAACCCTGGAAGACCTGCTGCTGGACGCGGCGGCCTCACCACTGCTGGGGCAGGAACCGTACGAGCAGCTTTGCTGGGAGCTGGACATGATGGCCCTGCGCGGCGACGGCAACCACTGACCGCGCAACCACTGGCCGGCAGCGGCCCGCTGTTCCCCCTTCAGGAACGCCCGCACCCCCCTGGGCCGCTCCCGCGTTATTGTGGGGCGTAATACCAATTTCCTTTGGGAGGACACCAACCATGACGATGAAACAACCCGTCCGCGTCGCCGTGACCGGAGCCGCCGGTCAGATCGGGTACAGCCTCTTGTTCCGCATTGCCAGCGGGGACATGCTCGGCAAAGACCAGCCCGTGATTCTGCAACTGCTGGAAATTACCCCCGCGCTGAAAGCCCTGAACGGCGTGGTCATGGAGCTGCGCGACTGCGCTTTCCCGCTGCTGCACGACGTGGTCATGACCGACGACCCCGAAGTGGCCTTCAAGGACGCCGACTACGCCCTGCTGGTGGGCGCCATGCCCCGCAAGGCCGGCATGGAGCGCGGTGACCTGCTGGGCGCCAACGGCGGCATCTTCAAGCCGCAGGGCGAAGCGATCAACAAGGTCGCCAAGCGCGACATCAAGGTGGTCGTGGTCGGCAACCCCGCCAACACCAACGCCCTGATCGCCCAGCAGAACGCGCCCGACATCGATCCCCGGCAGTTCACGGCGCTGGTGCGCCTCGACCACAACCGCGCCCTCTCGCAACTGGCCGAGAAGACCGGCGCCGCGGTCAAGGACATCAAGAACGTCACCATCTGGGGCAACCACTCCTCGACGCAGTACCCGGACCTCTCGCAGACCACCGTGAACGGCCAGCCCGCCCTGGAGCAGGTCGACCGCAGCTGGTACGAGTCCGAGTACATTCCCACCGTCGCCAAGCGCGGCGCGGCCATTATCGAGGCGCGCGGAGCAAGCAGCGCCGCTTCCGCTGCGGGCGCCGCCATCGACCACATGCGCGACTGGGCGCTGGGCACCCAGGAAGGCGAGTGGACGAGCATGGCGATTCCCTCGGACGGCAGCTACGGCATCCCCGAGGGCCTCATCTACGGCTTCCCGGTGCGCATCAAAGGCGGCCAGTACGAGATCGTGCAGGGCCTGGAAGTCAGCGACTTCAGCCGCGGCAAGATGGACGCCACCGCCAAGGAACTGGAAGAGGAACGCGAAGAAGTGCGTAAACTCGGCCTGGTCAAGTAAACACGTGCAATAAACACCCCTGTTCACCCCAGACAGACGGCTCAGCTTGAGTCGTCTGTTCTTCTTTGAAAAGATGAGGCATGCCTGATCATGAATCGCTGCAAGCGTGCATGGATTTTGCTGTCGCCCGGTACGACCGGCTGCACCGGGAAGACCCCGCGCAGGCCCCCGCCGAGGTCTGGACGGGCGTGCAAGACCGCCTGGCCCGCTATTTCGGGGAAAAGAGCATCGCCGCAGACGACCACGCGGAGTACCTGGCCGCCGCGCAGCGGGCCGTGTACCACCACACCGGCCACCTGTTCGAGGAAAGCGGCCGCTGACCCCAGCCGGGTGGCCTCCGGCAAGCCTCACCCGCCTGGCGGCCGGCGTTCATTACAGTGGGGCATGACTTCCCTGTGGAACCAGCCCGCCGCCGACCTGTTGCGCGCCGCCAGCAGTCACCAGGCCACCCCGGGCGGCGCGGGCACAGCGGCCCTGAGCGCCGCGTTCGGTACGGCCCTCGTGCACATGGCCGCCGTGATTACCCTGCAAAAAAACCGCAAGGCCGACCAGGAACCCGGCGAGTGGCCGCGGCGCATGGCTGAGCTGCACACCCTGATGCTGCGCCTGCATGACCTGGCCGACCAGGATGTGGAAGTGTTCGGCGAGTTCGTGGCCGCCACCCGTCTGCCCAGAGCCACTCCCGCCGAGCAGGACGCCCGCGAGGAGGCGCTGAGCACCGCTGGCGACGAGGCCCGCCACACGCCCCTGGCGATTGCCCGCACAGCCCTGGCCGCCCTGCAGCTGGCCGAGGAGCTGCTGCCCGGCACACACGCCGAGGTGACCAGCGACGTGGGGGCCGGGGCCGCCCTGCTGCGCGGCGCGGTGGACGCCGCCCTGCTGACCCTGGACATCAACCTGCGCCGCCTGACGCCGGGGGAACGCCAGCCTCTGCAAGAGCAGCGGGCTGAGCTGACCGCGCAGGCCCACGCCGCCGCCGAACGCGTCCTGCAAGCCGCCCAGGCCCGCATCGCGGCGGACAATGCCTGAAGGCTTGACAGAATGCAGGAACCTGAGTACATTAACTGAGCCTGAAACGCGCTCAACTTCGAGCGTCCAAGTGTGCCGAGGTGGCGGAATTGGTAGACGCACTAGTTTCAGGGACTAGCGCCGCGAGGTGTGTGGGTTCAAATCCCATCCTCGGCACCACAAGAACCCCAGCGAAAGCTGGGGCTTTTGCTTATGCTGAACGGTAATGACGGGCATCAGCGCAGAATTCCTGAACGACTGGCGCGAGCGAGTGCGCCACAATATGCTCACGCACCCCGAACACCACCTGAGCTGGCGACTCAGGCGTGATTTCTACGTGGAACTGGGGAACGAAACACCGGAAGCCAGAGCGTTCCGGGGCTGGCTGGCGGTGCTGTGCGCTCAGAAGGTACTACCCATTGCCATGACCCACCTGCCGGACGAGTCTTTACCCTTCCGGCAATTGAGCGCCGCCTTGCAACTTCTGAAGGGAGGAATTCCGGCGGAAAGTATTCAACGGTTACTGGACGTGGGTTATCACTTCGTCTACCACGAGTGTTTAGACGGGTCGCACCGACGGGACGTCCAGCGGGCCGTGTTTTGCGGTTACAAGGCCCTGTTGGAAGCGCAGGGAGAATTCCAACCTGATCCATTCGGAGGACTGGGGCCGGAATGGGTGGACTCCGCCGAAGCAGAGTTCCAGTCTGCGGCGACTGCCGAGGCCGCTTCCTACGCGGCGACAGCCTGGGCAGGCTCGTCTGGAACAGATGACGCCGATATCCTCGTTATTGATCCTGAGAGGCTCAGAGACTTCTGGCTGTGGTGGCTGGATGAGGGGTGGCCCATAGCTTTTCAGCTTGCGCAACGCTTTCAATTCGTGCCACGCCTGCAACCGAACCCTGTTTCGTTGAAGGCTGACCTGCATTCAGAACTGTTGAGCGAGTACGACAAAGAGGAGTGAAGAATAGGTCTCCACTCCCCCTCCTCAACCCTGATTACACCGCCTGCGTGGCGGCCAGTTTCTCCAGCACGGCGGGGTCTTCGAGCGTGCTGGTGTCCCCGGTGATCTCGTTTCCGGCGGCGATCTGCCTCAGGAAGCGGCGCATGATCTTGCCCGAGCGCGTCTTGGGCAGGGCGTCGGCGATGTAAATGGCGTCGGGGCGGGCCAGGGCCCCGATCTCGCGGGTGACGTGCCGGCGCAGTTCGCTGGGGTCGGCGGTGTGGCCGTCCTGAATCAGGATGAACGCCACGACCGCCTCGCCTTTCACCGGATCCGGGCGGCCGACCACGGCGGCCTCGGAAACGCTGCTGTGGCCGACCAGCGCGGATTCGATTTCCATGGTGCCGAGGCGGTGGCCGGAGACGTTCAGCACGTCGTCGACGCGGCCCACGATGGTGTAATAGCCGTCCTGATCGCGGCGGGCACCGTCCCCGGCGAAGTACACGCCCTTAATTTCGCCCCAGTAGCTCTTGCGGTAGCGTTCGTCGTCGCCGTAGACGGTGCGCAGCATGCTGGGCCAGGGGCGTTTGATGACCAGCAGGCCGCCGTCGTCCGGGCCGAGTTCCTCGCCTTCGTGGGTCATCAGGCCAGGTTCCACGCCGAACATCGGCAGGCCCGCGCTGCCGGGCTTGCTGGGGAAAGCGCCGGGCAGGGTGGTCAGCATGATGGCGCCCGTTTCGGTCTGCCACCAGGTATCCACGATGGGGCAGCGTTCCCCGCCGATGACGCGGTAGTACCACATCCACGCCTCGGGGTTGATGGGTTCGCCCACCGAGCCGAGCAGGCGCAGGCTCGACAGGTCGTACCGGCCAGGAATCTCGTCGCCGTGCTGCATGAAGGCGCGAATGGCGGTGGGCGCGGTGTACAGAATCGTGACCCTGTGCTTCTGGATGATGTCCCAGAAGCGTCCCCAGTCGGGCTGGTTGGGGGCGCCCTCGTACATGACGACGGTGGCGGCGTTCAGCAGGGGGCCGTACACGCTGTAGCTGTGGCCGGTGACCCAGCCGATGTCGGCAGTACACCAGTAGATGTCGTCGTCTTGCAGATCGAAGACGGTTTTGGTGGTCAGGTAGGTGCCGACCATGTAGCCGCCGGTGGTGTGCTGCACGCCCTTGGGTGTTCCGGTGCTGCCGGACGTGTACAGCAGGAACAGGGGATGCTCGCTGTCGAGGGGCACGGCCTCGTGCTGGTCGCTTTGCTTATCGACCATGTCGTGCCACCACACGTCGCGGCCTTCCGTCCACCACTCCACGGGCGTCCCGGCGCGTTTCACCACCAGAATTTTTTCCAGTCCGGGCGCGAGCTTGGCGGCCTCGTCGGCGTTCACTTTCAGGCTGACGGGTTTGCCCCGGCGGAAACCGGCGTCGGCGGTAATCAGCAGCTTGCTCTTGGCATTGTTGATGCGCTCCGCGAGGGCCGACACCGAAAAGCCCCCGAACACCACGCTGTGGGCCGCGCCGATACGGGCACAGGCCAGCATGGAGATGGCCGCTTCGGGAATCAGGGGCATGTACAGGGTGACGCGGTCGCCCTGCTGCACGCCGAGTTCCAGCAGGGCGTTGGCGGCCTGGCACACCTCTTTAAGCAGTTCGGCGTACGTGTAGGTTTTGACCTCGCCGTCCTCGCCTTCCCAGATGATGGCTTGCTTGTCACCGTAGCCGCGCTCCACGTTGCGATCCAGGCAGTTGTAGGCGATGTTCGTCTGCCCGCCCACGAACCACTGGGCGTGGGGTTCCTGCCAGTCCAGCACCTGATCCCACGGCCTGAACCAGTGGAGTTCGTTCGCCACCTCAGCCCAGAACTGATCCGGCTCGTCCAGGCTCTGGCGGTACAGGCGTTCGTACTCGGCCCGGCTGACTTTCGCGCTGGCCTGGAAGGCTTCGCTGGGGTGAATGACGCGGGTTTCGTGCAGCATCGCGTCGATGTGGTCGGTGGGATGGGGATGTGTCATCGGGGTGACCTCCAGTCAGGAGAAACGGGTTCCACGGCCATAAAAAGACAGCAATTTGGAGTTCGTTCACTGTACCGCACGCCCTCAAATCCCCGCTGTCGTCACCACAGGCGTACTGAACCCGGTCTAAAATCAGGGAAAATCCCGACTGGAAGCCACTTTTCAGGTTCAGAAAAGGCGTGGACAGCGGCAGCTTATCCAGACGAATTCACAGCGTATGACACGCCGCAACCCACCAGCCAGGGTGCGTCTCAGAGAGGCGCTCCGCCGCCGCCTGCGCTTCCACATCCGTCTGCGCCAGCGCAAAACAGGTGCTGCCGCTGCCGCTCATCAGGGGCGAACGCAGGCCCACGTCACTCAGGGCATGCAGCGCGCGAATGATCGCCGGGTGGCGCGCCACCACCTCCGGTTGCAGGGCGTTCAGGTAAGGCACGTCCGCCCGCTGTTCGAGTGCGGCCAGAATGGCGCCCACCTCCAGCGGTTCCGTGAACCCGCCCGCTTCATCCAGCCAGGTGTAGGCATCACGGGCACTGACCTCTACGCCCGGATTCACCAGCACCAGCGACGTTTCCGGCACCTTCAGCGGCGTCAACCGCTCGCCCACGCCCTGTGCCAGGGCCGCACCCCGCAGCAGGAAGAAAGGCACGTCCGCCCCCAGTTGCAGGGCCAGGGCGGGCAGATCCACGTCTGCCGGGTACAGCTCGGCCAGCGCCAGCAGCGTAGTGGCCGCGTCACTGCTGCCCCCGCCCAGCCCGGAGGCCAGCGGCAGATTCTTGTGAAGCACCACCTCCAGCCCGGCCCCCACCCCCGCCGCCGCCAGGTAGGCGCGGGCCGCCCGGTAGACCAGGTTGCGTTCGTCCGTGGGCAACTCGGCACCCTCCACCCGCAGCGACAGCGACGCAGCGGGCGCCAGGCTCAGCGCGTCCCCCACCGAGAGCGGCACCATGATCGAGTGCAGGTCATGGTAACCATCCGCGCGCACCCCCAGCACGCTCAGGCCCAGGTTGATTTTTGCAGGCGCGAAGTAGCGGTCAGTCATGCCTGTTCACCCTCCCACACGGCCGCCAGGGCTTCGGCCAGGGCCAGGTCGCCGGGGGTCGTGACCTTGAACAACCGGGCGTCCCCCGGCACCAGCCGCACCCGCCCGTTCCCCTCGGCTTTCAACAGCCGCGCCACCAGCCCGGCATCGTCCGTCGCGGCAAACCCGTCGGTGACGGCCTGTGCGTGCGCCTTCAGGATCAATTCGCGCCGAAAGGCCTGCGGAGTCTGGACGGCCCACAGGCCCTCGCGGGGGGTCAGGTCACCCCAGTTGCCGCCCGCCTCCGCCCGCACCAGCGTGTCTGCCACCGGCAGCGCCAGCGTCGCCGCGCCCGACTCGTGCACGGCCTCCAGCAAGTCCAGCACCACGTTCTCCGGCAAAAAGGGCCGCGCCGCGTCGTGAATCAGCACGTACTCCGCCGAAGTCGCCCGCAGGAGCCGCGCCACACTGTCCTGACGGGTCGCCCCACCCACAATGGCCCGCGCATCCAGCCCAGGGGGCAACTCCATTCCCTCCGGCAGGGCCACCACCACCTCATCCACCAGCGGACGCAACGCCGCCACACTCCGCGCCAGCAGACTTTGCCCGCGCACCTCCACGAACGCCTTGGGCCCCCGACCCAGGCGCGAGCCCGAACCCGCCGCCGGAATCAGCGCGGCTGTGGTGCCGGACAGAACACAGGCCGAGGTCATCCTTCCTCACGCCAGCGTTTGAAATTCGGGGCGTCCAGCCTGAACTGGTCAAGGACGCGCGCAGTGACGAAGTTCAGCAGGTCTTCGACGTTTTGCGGCGCGTGGTAGAACCCCGGCGAGGCCGTCATGAGGGTGGCTCCGGCGTCATGGGCGCTCAGCATGTTCTGCAAGGTGGGGCGCGGCAGCGGGTCTTCGCGCACCACCAGCACCAGGGGGCGGCGTTCCTTGAGGGTGACGTGCGCGGCGCGCGACAGCAGGTTGTCCGCGAAGCCGTGCGCGATTTTGGCGAGGGTGCCGGCACTGCACGGAATGACCAGCATGCCGTCGGTGCGGAAGCTGCCGCTGGCGACACTGGCGGCCAGATCACGGTCTTCGTGCACGGCGCTGGCCAGGGGCGTCAGGTCGCCCAGTTGCGGGCCGCCCTCGGCCGTCATGACGCGCTTGGCGCCGCTGGACACGATCAGGTGGGTTTCCACGTTCAGCACCTGCAGGGCCTGAAGCACATTCAGGGCATACGGAATGCCGCTTCCACCGGAAACCCCCACCACCAGACGCATAAAAGCAGACTAGCAGGGAAGGCCGCGAATTGAGGGCGAATGGCCGAGGGCCGGGACAGTGGCTGGGTTCCGGGAACCGCCTGCTGGAAAAACAACCTCCCCTGCATGTTTTTCCATTCATGACGCTTGCCCCAGAAACGCTTCAGGACAGGCAATAAACATCCCTGCCCGGCTTGTGACAGCATGACCGCGTGACCCGAATCCGCCCCCGTGACGACGCTGCTCAGGCGCTGCTGGACATGCTGGCCCTGTCACTGGGCGGGGCGGTGGCGCTGGGGTTTGCGCGCTTTGCCTATGCACTGCTGCTGCCCACCATGCGCTCGGAACTGGGCTGGTCGTTCACGCTGTCCGGCGCGATGAATGCCGCGAATGCGCTGGGCTACCTGCTGGGGGCCCTGACGGCAAACGTGCTGGGGGCGCGCTGGGGCCTACGGCGAACATTTCAGCTGGGGATGCTGGTCACAGCGGGCAGCCTGCTGCTGTGCGCGGTCACGGCGCAGGAGACGCTGCTCCTGATCCTGCGGCTGGTGGCGGGACTGGGTGGGGCGTGGGTGTTCGTGAGTGGGGGCGCGCTGGCGGCGCTGGCCGCGCGGGCTCACCCGGCGCACAGTGCGCGGCTGCTGGGGGTGTTTTACGGCGGGGCGGGCATTGGCATCGTGCTGTCGGCCCTGCTGCTGCCGCCCCTGTTGCAGGCGGGCTGGCGCGGCGCGTGGCTGGCCCTGGGCCTGGCGTCCGTGTTGTGTCTGGGGTTGACGTCAAGCACCCTGGCGCGGCTGCCGGACCGGGCCAGGGCGGCTCCGGCGGGGCACGACCACACGCCGCTGAAGCCTCTGTTCTGGGCGCTGGCGGCGTACACCTGCTTCGGCATCGGGTACATCGCCTACATGACCTTTATCGTGGCGTTCCTGCGGCTGGTGGGCGCGGGCGGCCTGGTCACGCCGTTCTGGGCGCTGCTGGGGGTGTGCGTCATGGTCAACCCGTTCGTGTGGGGGCCACTCGCCGCGAAAGCCAGGGGAGCGCGGGCCATGAGCATTCAAATGCTCACCCTGGCCGTCGGCGCGGGGTTGCCGCTGGTGTCGCATCACCCGTTAGCCCTGCTGCTTTCGGGCACGCTGTTCGGCCTGAGCTTCCTGGCGGTGGTCACCTTCACCACCATCATCACCCGGCGCGTCCTGCCGGAGCACGCCTGGGCGCGGGGCATCGTGGCATTCACCAGTATTTTCGCGGCGGGTCAGGTGACCGGGCCGCTGCTGACCGGCCTCCTCGCGGACAGTGCGGGGGGCTTGCGCCTGGGCCTGGGCGTCAGCGCCGCCGTGCTGCTGCTGGGCGCGGGGCTGGCGCTGCTTCAGCCGGCCACACAGCAGACCGCCCGCTGAAACAGAAAGTGGCGAGAAGACAAGAAGAAAGAGAGAGGCTGGCGAAGCCTCTCCCTGTGGATGTCGGAATTGCTGAGGGTCAGCGGGTGCCGAGACCGTCGAAGGTGTCGATGGGGTGGCTGTCCCACTCAGTGGCGGGCACGAAGGCGTCGGCAGGGTTGTTGTCCCCGACGATGACGCTCAGTTTGCGGCGCAGGGTGACGTTCTCGCCCCACTTGGTGGCCACGCCCACCTGACCGAAAACGTCGATGACGGCGCCGTCTTTCCTGAGCACCAGGGCGTCGTCACCATTGAAGTTGGTCACGGCACTGACGGTTCCCAGGGCCTTCAGGGCGGCACTGGCCGAGCCGTTCACGAAGACCAGGGTGGCCCCGGCGTTCAGCGTACCGCTGAGTTTCTGGATGTTGCCGGCCGTCGCCGATCCGTTCGAGTACAGCTCCAGGCTGTACTTGCTCAGGTCCAGGGCGCCAGAAGTGGGGTTGTACAGTTCGATGGCCTTGTTGTTGCTGCTGCCTTCCACGTACTCGCTGATGATCAGGTCACTGCCGGTGGGTGGGGGCGGCGTGACCACCAGAGGCGTCACCGTCACGATTTTCTGCGCGGTGGCCGTCTGGCCGTTCGCCTCGGCGGTCACGGTCACGCTGAACGTTCCGGCAACGGCGAAGGCGTGCTGGGCGCTGGTGGCCGTGCCTGCCAGGGTCTCGGTCGAGCCGTCACCCCAGTTAACACTGACGGTGCCCGGCGTTTCGCTGGAGGCAATGCTCAGCGTGTAGGGTTGCCCGGCACTTACGCTGTCCGCGCCGCTCAGCGTGACGCCGAAGGTGGGTTTCACTTCGTCCCTGTTCAGGTTCAGGCCCACCAGCACGGGGTCGTGGTCGGAGGCGCGGTAGGGGTTGTTCTGCCACAGGTCCGGGCTGGTGCAGGTGGAGGTGGTGCACTCCGGCAGCTTCTTGTATTCGGCGTTGTAATCGGCCAGCGTGGGTTCGTCGGCGTTGATGTGCCACTCGGTCACGCCGGTGACCTGCTGGTCCAGGCTGGTGCTGGCCAGCGCGTGGTCGAGGTAACCGAACAGTCCGCCGAACTGGTAGCTGTAGCGTTCCTGGGCGGGAATGCGCAGGTTCTCGCTGACGAAGCCGCCCGCCATGATGGTCTGGATGGGTTTTTCCTGTCCGTAGGCGTTGAAGTCGCCCATGAGCAGCACGTCCTGGTCGCCGCTGCGGGTCTTGAGTTGATCCACGAAGGTCAGCAGGCGGGTGGCCTGCCCGGTGCGCAGGGTGTTCCAGCAGCCCTCGCCGGTGTCCACGTCGCCAGTGCTGGGGCAACTGCCCTTGCTCTTGAAGTGGTTGGCCACGACGGTCAGCACGCCGCCGGTGCCTTTGTCCTGGAAGGTCTGGGCCAGGGGCGGGCGGCTGTGGATGGGGTCGTTGTCGATCACGTAACTGCCCACAGGCGTGACCCGGGCCGGTTTGTAGATGATGGCGACCTTGATGGCGTCGGTGCCGATGGTGCCGGTCTGCACGCCCCGGTACACTTCGCTGCCGTAGGCGCTGTTCAGGGCGGTCACCAGGCTGTTCAGGGCGGTGTCGCCGCTGTTCTGCACTTCCATCAGGGTAACGATGTCGGCGTCCAGCCCCCGGAGCGCGTTCACGATCTTGGTCTGTTGCCGCTGAAACTCGAAGGTGCTGTCGGCCCCACGGTCATTCTGGCCGCCGAGGGTCGTGAAGTAGTTCAGGACGTTGGCGCCGGCGACTTTCAGGGTGCCGCCCACGGGTTCGGGCGCGGCGGGGCGCGGGTTGGCGTCCGTGAAGGTGGGCGCAGCGGTGGGTTCCACCTTGAACACATTGTTGGCGTAGTGCAGCACGCCGCTCAGGTTCGCCACGGTGTCCCCGGTGCGGCGCGTGCCGGCCGCGCTCAGGTAGGGCAGGTTGGCGGGGTTCTGGGTTGTGTTGGCGTCGTCCAGCACGATCTTGCGGGCAGCGTTCGCCTCGGGAGTGGTGCTTTCGTTGCCGTTGGTGGGGTTGAACAGGCGCCCGCCGCTGCTGAGGCCCAGTTCGCCGTAGCGTCCGTAGCCGTAATTGTCGGTCACGGTCAACGTTTCGGGGAAGGTGACGCGCATGCCCTCGTATTTTTCGAGGTCGGTGAAGGGGGCTTTCAGTTCCACCGGGTTGACGCTCAGGCCGCTGGCGCAGGTGACAAAGGCGCTCAGGGTGTCCACCTGGGTGCTGCCGTAAAACTCCTTGACGGTGCCGGTGAACTGCACCAGGTCGCCCACCTTCACCGCCTGGGACGCGTTACCGGTGTATACGAACACGCCGTCACTGGTGCCAGCGTCCCCGTCTCCCCCGTCACGGGCCTGCACGAAGAAGCCGCGCAGCCCGGCCTGGAAGTCGGCGGTCACGACACCGCGCACGGTCACGGTCTGGCCCAGCAGCGGGCTGCTGTCGCCGCTGCCCTGAATGGCCGGAATGGCGGTCACGGGCGTGGGCGACACCGGGCAATGGGCCACGGTGTTCAGCACCACCTTTACCTGGCTGCCGCCCTCACTGTGATCAAAGGTCGCGGTGCCGGTCTGGGTGACCTGCCCGTCGCTGCTGGTGCCGGTGACACTCACTGTCAACCCGCTGGCGCTGGCGACCGCCTTGAAGACGGTGCTGGCCGCGTCGCCCGTGATGGTCATCGGCTGCGACTCCTCGCCCAGCTTGGCGCTCAGGGTGGTGGTTTCCGGCAACAGCGGGCCGGCGGTGACGGTCACGTCCGCTTTCACGCGCTGCGGCGTCAGGTCACCCGTGATCTTGCCGCTGGCGAAGTTGACCTCGGCGCTGGACTTGTACAGCACCACGCCGCCTTTCTCGTCGTAGGCGCGGACGGTCAGGGTGTACTTGGGGTCGCCTTTGGGCAGGTTTGCCAGCGTCACCTTCACCTGGCCGCCCACCACTTCAGCGCTGAACACGCGGGTGCCTTTGCTGCCCACCGCCTCCAGCGTCACGAACTTGACGTCCTCCGGAAACACCAGCTTGAAGACCGGGTCAGCCAGCGCCTGGCCTTGCAGGGCGGCGCTTTCCAGCGTGACTGAAGGCTGCACCGAGGGCTGCACGGCCGGTTTTTGCGCCGTGGGGGTCTTCGCGCCGGTGGCGGGGGTGAGGCTCTGGGCCTGAGTGGGTGCGGTGGGGGTGGGGGCGGTGGGGGCCGCCTGCATTCCGCAGGAGGCGAGAATCAGGGAGCCGGACAGCAGCAGGGCGTGTTTCAGACGCATAGTTCTCCTCGTGGACGGGGTGTCCAGAATGGTTGAATTGACCGGGTTCAAAGCATAGTCGGGTCTCATCAGCTTTTTGTGAACTGTTCACAATCGCAGTTCAAAAAAGAGAAGGAGGGTGTCAGGGAGCCTGCAGGGCCTTTCCGCTTCCCTCGGCCTCGCGGCGACCGAACAGCAATGGCAGGCACGGGCCGCCTTCTTTCATTGTCTGCAACAGCGTCTTCCGGTTTGGCCTGGGGTAGACTGGCCGAACTTGACAATCCAGGAGGCTGTTCCTGTGGCGCAACTGAAATTTCCGCATTACCACACTTACGACGAGTTGACGCAGTACCTCGAGGACGTGGCGCGAGACCACCCCACGCTGGCGAGGCTGTCCAGCATGGGCAAAAGCTACCAGGGCCGCGACCTGTGGGTGCTGACCCTGACGAACACCGAGAGCGGGCCGGACAGCGAAAAACCCGGCTACTGGATCGACGCGAACATCCACGCCGGCGAGGTCACGGGCGGCGCGGCGGCCCTGTGGACGATCGAGCACCTGCTGAGCCATTACGGCCAGGACAGCGCCGACGGGCGGCAGGCCACCGAACTGCTGGATCAGCACGCCCTCTACATCGCGCCGCGCCTCTCACCGGACGGGGTGGAAGCTTTCCTGACCACGCCCATGCAGGTGCGCTCCAGCCTGCGCCCCTACCCTTTCGAGGACGAGCGCGAGGGCCTCTATCCGCACGACATCGACGGGGACGGCCGCATTTTGCAGATGCGCGTGCCCGACCCCAAAGGCCCCTGGAAAGTCAGCGAGAAAGACCCCCGCTTGATGCGCCGCCGCACCTTTCAGGATTCCGGGGCGCAGGAGGCGGGGGAGCAGTTTTACCAGGTGTACGGCGAGGGCCTGATCCGCGATTACGACGGCTACACCGTGAAGGCCGCGCCCACGCAGTACGGCCTGGACCTGAACCGCAACTTCTTTTTCGACTGGGGCCCGGAAGGGCAGCAGCGCGGCGCGGGGCCCTACCCTGCCAGCGAACCCGAGACCCGCGCGCTGGCGGACTTTTTCGCCAGGCACCCCAATATCAACGGCGCACAGTCGTACCACACCTACGGCGGCGTCATTTTGCGCCCGTACAGTGGCCGCGCCGACGACACCCTGCCCACCCACGATCTGCGCGTGTTCAAGCAGATGGGCCAGGGCGGCACGGACCTCACCGGCTACCCGCACACCAGCGTGTTTCACGGGTTCCGCTACGACCCCAAGGAAGTGCTGCGCGGCGGGCTGTTCGACTGGTTCTACGACTCGCTGGGCATCTTCGCGTTTGCCACCGAGCTGTGGGACGTGGTCGCGGCCGCCGGCATCGGCGAGGAGAAAGGCGGCGTCCTGACCCGCGACTTCATCGAGTGGGGCCGCGATCACCCCGAGGAAGACGACCTGAAACTCCTGAAATTCAACGACGAGCAGAACCTGGGGGGCTTCGAGCCCTGGCGCCGCTTCGAGCACCCGCAACTGGGCGCGGTGGAAATCGGCGGCTGGGATTACCGCACCTTCTGGGGGGTCGCGCCCCTCAAGTTTCTGGAAGAGATTGCCGATAAGAACGCCCGCTTCACGCTGGCGCACGCCGGGGCGAACCCGCGCCTGAACTGGAAGGTGGTGGACGTCAGGCCCCAGGAAGGCGGCCTCTACCACCTGGTCGCCGTGCTGGAAAACACCGGCTTCCTGCCCACCTACACCAGCGCCCGCGCGATGGAACGCCAGGCCGTGCAGCCCATCCGCGTGAAGGTACAGGGAGGCAGGCTGCTGAGCGGCGAGGCCACCCAGGAGATCGGCCAGCTGGAAGGCCGCAGCGCCGTGCAGGGTGGTTTCGCGCCCACCTTCGCCAGGCAGGAGCAGAAACTGGAGTGGGTGATCCGGGGCGAAAAAGGCAGCAAGGTCACGCTGGAAGCCGCCGGGCAACGCGCGGGCGTGGCGCGGGCAGAAGTCGAACTCGGCTGAGCGTGCCAGGGAAGCGGGAAAACATGCCAGGGAGGTGGTTTTCCCGCCGTCGAAAACGTTTTGTACGCCTGACCCTCTTCACCGGCAGGGTTTCGTTATGCTCTGCGGCATGACCCGCACTTTTCAGTGTTTTGTGGCCCTGGGTGACAGCGTGACCGAGGGCATCGGCGACGCGGTCGCGGGCTTCCCGCAGATGGGCGCACACGACGCGCTGGCCCTGCGCCTCAAGGCACTCAACCCTGACCTGAAGTACGTGAACCTGGCCCGGCGCGGCCTCCTGAGCAGTGAAATTCTGGCGACCCAACTGGAAGAGGCCATGGCCCTCCAGCCCGATCTGGTCAGCATTATTGCCGGGGCCAATGACCTGCTGATGCGCCGCTGGCACCCCGAGCAGTTCGAGCAGGACTTCGGTAGGCTGCTGGGCGCCTTTCCGGCCGCCACCGAGCGCCTCACCATGACCCTGCCGAATTTCTCCATTCCCATCGGCATGCCCGCCAGCATGACCCTGCGCTTCGAGCGGCAGTGGACACAGGCCAACGAGATCATCCGTCGCCTGGCCCGGCAGCACGACGCCCTGCTGCTGGATGTCGGCGCGGACACCGCCTTTCATCACGCCGATGTGTGGAGCGCCGACCGCGTTCACCCCAATGCCCGTGGGTACGCGCTGGTCATGCAGGACATGCTGGAGTTGCTGGGCCTGCCTTGAACAAAGCGGCTCCAAGCCCCTCACCACGGCCCGAAGACCAGAGGTGAACTTCCTGGGAATTCTCTGATGGTTTTGTTCCGGAGCGGCCCTCCAAATTCCGCCGAGCCTGGAAGAGGACCGCGCAGGCCTCCATTCTCTGTGCTGATCGCCCAAATTCACTCGCTGCGCTCGGACGGCAGGCCATCCGTTTTCTGGTCAAATGCTCTAAAATGGTCAGTGTGAACACGAGACGACTGTTGCCTCTGGTTTCCGCCCTGCTGCTCGGCTCGGCTGGCGCCGCTCCCTTCACCATGACGGTGCTGCACACCGACGACCTGCACGGTCACCTCGACCCGGTGAAAATCGGCGAGAACACCTACGGCGGGTACGCCCGGCAGACCACCCTGATCAAGCAGTACGCCGCGTCCGATGTGAACCCGCTGGTGCTGTCGGGCGGCGACACCTTCCAGGGCACGCTGTTCTACAACGTGTACCAGGGCCTGGCGGACGTGCTGTTCATGAACTACCAGGGCTACCAGGCCATGGCGGTGGGCAACCACGAGTTCGACAACGGCCCCGAAGCCCTGGCGAGGTTCGCGCAGAAAGCGCAGTTTCCGCTGCTGGCCAGCAACATCGACGTGAGCACCGAACCCCTGCTGAAAGACCTGATCAAGCCCTACGCGGTGCTGAACGTCGGCGGCGAGAAGATCGGCGTGATTGGGGCCGTGACCCCGGACCTGCCCCTTATCAGCAGCCCTGGCCCGAACGTGAAGATGCTGGAACTGATGGCCAGCCTCAAGAACAGCGCCGACGCCCTGAGTGCGCAGGGCATCAACAAGGTCGTGCTGGTCTCGCACCTGGGCTACAGCGTGGAGCAGCAGGTGGCCGCTGCGGTACCCGGCATCGACCTGATCGTGGGCGGGCACAGCCACACACTGCTGGGCACCTTCGACAACAAGGACTTTCCCAAGTCCGAAGGGCCTTACCCGACCGTCGTGCAGAACCCCGACGGCAACAAGACCCTGCTGGTCGCCGCCTGGGAGTGGGGCAAGGTGCTGGGCCGCATCAAGGTCACCTTCAATGACGCCGGCGCGGTGGACAGCTGGGAAGGCAACCCCATTCCCGTCAGCAAGGACATCGCCGAGGACGACACCAGCCGCCGCATGATCGCCACCCTCAGCGTGCCGATCGCCAATCTACGCCAGCAGGTCGTGGGCAACACCGGCACCGGCCTGAACGGCAACCGCGAAGTCGTGCGCAAGCGCGAAAGCACCATGGCCAACGTCCTGGCCGACGCCGCCCTCGCCGCCGCGCAGCCCGCCGGGGCGCAACTGGCCTTCGTGAACGGCGGGGGGGTGCGCGCCGGCATCGACCAGGGCCCCATCACCTTCGAGGAAGCCATCACCGTGCAGCCCTTCGGCAACAGCCTCAGCGTGCTCGACCTGACCGGCGCACAGATCCGCGCCGCGCTGGAACACGGCGTCGCCACCTGGAGCGAGAACAAGGGCCAGTTCCTGCACGTCTCCAAGGGCGTGTCCTACACCTTCGACCTGAGCAAACCCGCCGGCAGCCGCGTGACCGCCGTGACCCTGAACGGCCAGCCCCTGGTGGACAGCCAGACCTACAAGGTCGCCATGAACAACTTCACGGCCGGCGGCGGCGACGGCTTCACCATGTTCCAGGGTGCCAAACGCCTCGACACCGGCACGCTGGACGTGGACATCCTGGTGAACTACCTGAAGGCCAACCCCACCCTGAGCGCCCAGAACGAAGGCCGCATCGTGATCGTCAACGAACCCGCCGCTAAATAAGTTTTACAAGCGAGAAACCGCCCGTCACGAGGATGGGCGGTTTCTTTTTTGTCGCACTTTATTGATCGGCCACGCAGGTGTTCCCCGCAGGGTCGTACATCTGGCCCTGGTCGCATACCGGTTGCGGCCCGCTGCACGCACTCAGCCCCAGGGTCAGTACGACGAAGGCCAGCACTTTCCAGCTTTTCAGAAGTCTCATACGCCAGAGTACATCCTGGCCCCGGCCCAGAGCAGTTCTCCGAATTCCGTTCTGCGGAGAACATCACTCCGCATAACTCCACTCTCCGTCCTGCTCGTCTGAATTCACTCGCGCTGCTCGGACAACAGCACGGCGTGCTTTTGTCTAATGCTCTAGCACACCCTTACCCCCCTTTCCCCAGGCGCCCGATTAACTCCACGCCGAACGCCACGCCTTTCACGAAGTGCTCCTTGACGATATTCTCGTTGGGGGCGTGGACGCGGCCGGCGCTGTTGCCGATGCCCGCCGCCACGCAGGGCACACCGAGGGTATCCGTGAAGGGGTGCATGGGGCCGCTGCCGCCCGCGCTGGGGTGAACGACGGGTTCGCCGTGAACGTCTCGGGCGGCGCTGATGCACGCCTGGACGAAGGGGGCGGTCATGTCGCTGCGGGCGGATTTCTGGTGGGCTTCGAGTTCGACGATCTCCACGTCCTGCAGGCCCTGGGCGTCCAGGTGAGCGCGCAGGAGGTGCACGATGTGCGCCGGATCCTGATCCGGCACCAGGCGGAAATCGAGTTTCACGAAGCCCTCGGCGGGCAGCACGGTTTTGCTGCCCTGGCCCTGGTAGCCGCCGCCCCAGCCGTTGACGTTCACGATGGGTTTGAAGTTGGTGCGGTAGGCGTACTCGGTTCCTTCGGCGAAGACGCGCTTCAGGCCGAAGGTATCTTTCAGGTGTTTCTCGCCACTGTCGATGGTCTCCAGGGCCGCGAGGTCGGCGGGCGTGGGTTCGCGCACAGAATCGTGGAAGCCGGGGATCAGGATATGGCCCTGGTCGTCGCGGATGCTGGCAACCGCCCTGGCGAGGCGGTACAGGGGGTTGTCGACGACGGCCCCGAGGCTGCTGTGCAGGTCACTGTCGGCCAGTTTGCAGCGCAGCTCGACGGCGATGATGCCCTTCAGGCCGAGGCTGATGACGGGCCGCCCGTCATCGCGCAGGCCGCCGAATTCCCACCAGCAGCCGTCGGCCTGCAGCTGCGCCTGGTGCGTCTCCACGAACTGCACCAGGCTGGGGCTGCCGACTTCCTCTTCACCTTCAATGAGCCACTTGATCCTGATGGGAAGCTGCCCGCCGTGCTGTTCCTTGACGGCGCGGACAGCGGCCAGACGCGAGGCCAGTTCGCCCTTGTCGTCGCTGGCCCCACGGCCGTACAGTCGCCCGTCGCGTTCGGTGAGGGTAAAGGGCGGGCTGTGCCACAGTTCGACGGGGTCTTCGGGTTGCACGTCGTAGTGGTTGTAGATCAGCAGCGTGAACGGCCCTTCCCCGGCTTCGGCCAGCAGGATGGGCGCGACCTCACCGGGGAACGCCTGCACGCGGAAGCCCTCGGCTTCCAGCAGGCGCGAGACGGCGGCGGCAGTTTCGTTCAGCATGCGACCCTGCGCGGACACGCTTTGCAGCGCCACCAGGTCACGAAGGTCAGTCAGGCCGCGTTCGACGTGCGCCGCCAGGTCAGGTGTGGTCATACCCAGAGGGTAATGCAAAACGCCCGCTGAAGGAGGCGAAACGGAATACAAGAGCATCCGCGCGATCCCCCTGCTTGCCCTTCGCCTTCTTCTATGGTGAGAGGCGTACGAAATGGCGCTACACAGGAGGGCAGCGGCGGAAGAATGAAACGCAGACCTCGCAAAGGAGGCGTGCGGCGACCTCCGATGTCCCAGAATCCATTTAGGCCCGCATGGGCCCTGCTTCACCTGTACCAGTACCGCGAAAAGCAGAACGCCCGGCGGGAGATTCCGGACGTTCCAGCGGGAGAAAGGCACCTTGAAGGAGGAGGCAAGGTGCGAGGAGGTGTTCGGTCAGGGTTTACGTTTTGTCCAGCTGTAGGAACGGAAGGCGTCGACACCGAACCACACGGCAAACACACCGGCGATGATGGCGGCTGACATCTTGTTCACGTTGAAGGCGCGGTAAGCGATAAAGGCGCACACCACGGCCAGCAGCAGGCTGAGCAGGAACACAACGTTGGGAGGAACGCGCCGACCGAACATGAGACCAGCTTACTGAGACTCATCTAACAAAATCATTCCAGTTGCCCCAGCGTAAGTTCATGCAATGCCGGGGGAAAGATTAACTGTTGCCCAGGAAGTCCACCTGCACGGCTTTGGCCTGCGCTTCCTGCCGCGCGGTGCTGAGCTGGGCATGAACAGCCGGGCGCAGGGCGCGTTCGGGCTTTTGCCACAGCGCCTGGGCCACGCGGCTGGCGCGGCGCACCAGGATGGCCTCGCCCGGCTGCGCCAGGCTGATGGCCGCCAGCAACGCCTGGGCGCTGGGCGGCAGGTCAGCCGTAAAGTCCAGGTTCACCAGGGTGGTGACGCGCTCGGTGCCGCCCTGATCGGTGTTGCGGCGCAGGCTCACGCGGGCTTCCGGCTGGGCGGGCCGCTGCTCGATCAACACGTCGGTCTGCGGCAGGTGCGGCCCGCCCCCGCTGCCCCGGCGGGCGTCGTTGGCCAGGGCATGGGCGCTGAGCATGTGCCGCCCGGTGCGCGGGGCGTAGCGGGCGTGCAGGTGCAGGCCGCGCTGCTCTGCTTCGTCCAGCAGTTCGCGGGTGGCATCGGCCAGCAGCTGCGGGCCGCGCCCACGGGCCACGCAGGCAATGACCGCCTGGTTGTCGGTGTGAACAGTCAACGCCTCGCCAGCCGGCGCGGCCCGCACGGCTTCCAGCACCGCGCGCAACTCGGCGGCGTTGTTGTCGGGCGAGTCCAGCAGGCCCTGAAAGCGGACGGGCAACTGGCCGGGCCGCAGCAGCACCATGCCCCAGCCGCCCAGGCCGCTGCCGTCGGACTGCTCCTGCCAGCTGGCGTCCACGTAAGCGTGATTCACGGTCTTTCGCCCCCGAGCGCCGCCCACCATCTGCCCTGTGCCATTTGCGTTCTCACTATGCCTGATGTCCTGACGCGGGAATGCGATACTTCTCTTCATGAGTGAGCTGGATGTTCTGGATCTGTACAAGCAAACCGGCGCCTTTCACGAGGGCCGCTTTCTGCTGGCCTCGGGCCGTCAATCGCCGTTCTTCCTGCAGTCCACGACGCTGCTGCAGCACCCCAGGGCCATGATGCAGGTGGGCGCGGCCATGGCCCGCAAGGTGATGGAAGCGGGCCTGACCCCGGATTTCGTGGTCGGCCCGGCCATGGGCGGCGTCACCCTGGCCTATGAGGTGGCGCGGCAACTCTCGGAAGCGCAGCCGGACATCAGGGGAATTTTCGCCGAGAAAGACGGCATGGGCGGCATGAAGCTCCGCGAGGCCTTCAGCATTCGCCCCGGCGAGACGTTTATTGCCACCGAGGACGTACTGACCACTGGCGGCAGCCTGCTGCGCGCCGTGAAGGCCGTCGAAGCGCACGGCGGCAAGTGCATTGGTCTGTGCACCATCATCGACCGCCGCCAGGAAACCGGGCCGCTGCACGGCTACCCCCTGATGAGCCTCAAGGAACTGTACTTCGACACCTACGCCCCGCACGAAGTTCCGGACTGGCTGGCCGAGCGGCCGCTGCAAGAGATTTAAGGAGTCGCCATGATCACTGTCATGAACCGCATTTTCGTGAAGCCCGAATTTGCCGAGCAGTTCGAGGAACGCTTTCGCACCCGCGCCGGACTGGTGGACAGCATGCCGGGCTTTGTGCGTAACGAAGTGCTGCGCCCCACCCGGGCCGGCGACCCGTTCATTGTCCTGACCTACTGGGACAACATGGGCGCCTTTACCGCCTGGACGGAATCGGACGCTTTCAAGCAGGGCCACGCCCGCAGCGGCAGCCTGCCCCGCGAAGCTTTCAGCGGCCCCAACGTGCTGGAAATCCACGAGGTGATTGGGCAGGGTGCCCAGTAACCCATCTGCAGGCCGAACTTATGCGGACTCGGATGGAATCACTTCGTCAGCGATTGCATCCGAGCAAAGCGAGTGGGAGCAGGGCGGGTTCCAGGCGTGGCGTTTGCAAACCAGCGCTTTCCCGGTGGGTCAACGGAACAGAGAGAACCCGTATTACCCCGCCCAGGCGCCTGCAAAGGTTTCGGCGGGGGTGTTCACGTGCATTACGGCGTCCCCGCCCGTGGCGGCGAAGAAGCGCTGCACCAGTTCGTAGCCCAGCGCGTACCCGGCCCAGCGGGGAAGCTGCCTGTCCACCGAGCCGAAAAACCAGGCGTTATGGTCGTAGGGCTGGTGCAGTTCGGCCTGTGCCCGCTGCCAGAGCCCGGCCATGTTGGCGTGCGCAGCCGCGTAAATGGGGGGCTGACCGCGCTCCTCGGCTTCATAGAGCAGATTACAGAATTACGCCGTTCGGGGAAAAGCACCCCAAACGGCTCCATTCTTCCATCTGCTCCGCTGAATTCACTCACTCTGTTCGGACAGAAAAAGACTAAAAATATAGTCTTTTTCTGTCAAATGTTCTCGTGCTGCGCCAGGCCCTCCGAGACGAGGGCTTCCAGCAGCGTGCGCCCGTAGCCGACGCCCTGCCAGCGTTTGGCATGGTGCAGTTCGTGGCCCAGGTGCAGGGGCAGTTCCCTGCGCCACAGACGCTCGAAATTCGGGTTGCCGGGGTTGACCATCAGCTGCACGAAGTGGCCCTGCGGCGCGTATCCCACCAGGCCCAGCTCCGGAATATCCCAGTGCGGGTCGACCAGGAGCGCCACATCCACCCCGTCAAGCTCCAGCCGCGCCGCGTGCCAGCCCAGGGCGTCCTGGGTGACTGACCTCAACTCTGCTTCAAGTTCAGGCGTCATTCTCTTGCCGGCGTTCAGGACGTGCAGGACGTTCGTGCCTTCAATATGGCGCCATATGTACCCCCGCTCGCCCGAGTTGCACTGACGCGGAACTCAGGCGCGGAACCCAGGCACGGGCAGGTTACTGACTGATGAACAGCTGCGTTTCGGTCTTGCCCTTGGCCTTGTCGTACTGGCACTGCATGACGGCGGGTGAAAGGGTGCGGTGCATGGTGCCGCCGCTGGCCTGCAGCTCGACCGGGGACTGCCATTGCAGGCCGGTGCGCTGCGGCTGGCCTTGCTGCTCGGCGATGGGCTGAACCTGGCTGACGATTTCGCGGGAGGAGGCCGGCACGTTCACGTGCAGGGTTTCGCCGGCCTTCAGGAGTTTCACGTCCTGGATCAGTTTATTGAGGTTGCCCTGCGACACGGGCTGGCCCTGGAACACCACGGTGGTTTGCAGCTGGCCGGTCTCGTGCAGGTTTTCCTTGCACTGGTCGATGAAAGCGTACTTGGAAATCCCGTAGGCATTGCGGTCGCTGTACAGGGGGTTGTCCCGCACGGCGTAGGCGGTGACCACGCCCAGCAGCAGGGCGAGGATCAGCAGGTAGACGGGAAAGGTGCTGCCCGCACGACCGGGGGAACGCTGGAGGGTCGAGTTACTCATGACCTGCCTAGCATACCGTTCCGGCGCGGCCCCGGGCGCATCTCCTGCAGGCACACCGGCCTTGTGCCGGAGCAGCGCGGGGCAAAAGAGGGCGCGGGCGTTAGAGTTCCGTGATGAAAGGCGACTAGAATACGGCTTCGGAGTGTAGCTTGACTGATCCTGAACGCATCCCTTCCGGCTACCGTCTGATTCGTTCCATCGGGCGGGGCAACACCTCGCAGGTGTACCTGGCGACCACCCAGGAGGGCCGCGAGGTGGCCCTGAAGTTGCCGCACCCGGAAACAGTGAAAGTCCATGAGTCCGCCGAGCGGTTCGGTAACGAGGTCAGGCTGACCCTGAAGTTCCGGCACCCGCACATCGTGCAGGGTTTCGGCGGAACGCCCTTCGGCCAGCAGGCTTTCCTGGCGATTCAGTATTTCCCGCTGGGGGCCCTGAGTGAACAACTGGTGCTGCGCCAGGGCCGCAAGCTGGAGTTGCCGGAGGCCCTGCGCATCCTGGCGGACATTGCCGGGGCGCTGGCCTACCTGCACAAGAACGGCGCGGTGCATCAGGATGTCAAAACCCAGAACGTGTACGTGAACCCGCAGGGCCGCGCGGCATTGGGGGACCTGGGCAACACCTACTTCATGGCGCAGGGCGGCAAGGTCAGCGGCAGCCCCTACTACATGGCCCCGGAGATCTACCACGGCGAGAACAGCAGCAGCGCCAGCGACGTGTACAGCCTGGCGGTCATGATGTACGAGCTGCTGACCGGACAGCGGCCCTTCAGCGGCGGCAGTTACGAGGAACTGATGGTCGCGCACCTGACGCGTTTCCCCACGCCGCTCTCGCATCTGAGCCCGCTGGTGCCCCGACCCGTCAGCCGCCTGGTCGAGCAGGGTATCGCCAAGCGCCCGCAGGATCGGCCCAGTGCCGACAGTATTTACCGCGCCCTGCTGGACGCCCTGGGCGAGAAACCCGACGACGAGGAAGAGGAAGAAGCGCACACGCCCGCCACGTATCAGCCGGGCCGTCACGGCACTGCCCCACGCGGCGCCACCCCGCCAGGCAGCCCCCCGGCGACGCCGTCCTCAGAGCCCAAGAAGAGCAGCAGGGGCTGGAACCCCTTCAAGAAGAAGTCATAAGGGCTCCGGCCACTCAGTGAGGAAGTCGCTGTGAACCCCCGCCCAGCCTGAACAACAGGTGTCCCGGACGTGCAGGGAGCCAGCCGATGTTTTGCTGGTTCGAGAACAAATGGGGAGGCGCAGGCCCACGGCCGCCGCGCCGGCCGGTGACTCCGCTGTCTGCAAGTCAGCCGGAAATGAGGCGAACCAGAATGATGGGGCAGGGCAACAGACTTCAGGCTGCGAAGAATCGACCGAGAACGAAGGCCAGCGCACCCGCGAGTCCGAGGGGCAGGCCGACTTGTTTAGCCTGCCAGGGGCTGACATGAATCCCCAACCCGATCAGCAAGCAAGCTCCTGCAAGAAGGGTAAAGTCAACCCCATCTCCTTCCGCCAGAAAGGTGCCGGCACGCCAACAGAGCATGAAGGCGCCGACAATCAGCATCAGCGCAATGAACGCCCGCCCCTGAGCAGACATGGGGGCCTCTGAACCACTCTCCACTGCAGCGGTACTGGAGGTGCTGACCGGCGTGCGACCAGCAGCACGGATTTCCGGCCTGGCCGACTGCACCTGACGCGGAGGCTTCCTTCGCCTGGAGCGGAGCGAGGCGCCGATCACCAGGCCAGAAGCCAGCATGGAAAACCACGTTCCGGGGGCAAGACTCAGGCTCTCAGGCGACATCAACGGGAGGCAGAACATCAACAGCACCACGACCACCGCTCTGGACTGCACCCAAGAAGGCGGACAGGGGGTCAAGTCACATCTGGGCTTGATGATACTGGGCCGCAAACTCTGCCGGGGGCACGTACCCCAGACTGGAGTGTAATCGCCTCTCGTTGTACAGGG